>CAJXPE010000066.1 GCA_913057965.1 uncultured Marixanthomonas sp.
GGCAGCGTCAGATGTGTATAAGAGACAGGATTTATGTTTTTAATCATTTTATTTAAAGTCATATAATATCAGTTAATATCAACATTTGTTGTACCTATGTTGTACCCGAAATTTGTAATAAAGACGTATCTTTAAAGTGAATTTTTGACAAAATGTTGTACCTGATTTGACTTTCGTACTCAAAACAGGTCTACAATGTCAACAAGTGCAAAAATAATACTTCGCAAAAAGCCTAACGCAAAGGGACAATACCCGCTTGCAGTTAGGATAACTAAAGACCGTCGTTCCACTTACAAACACATAGGTCACTATATTGATTTAGAAGATTGGGACACAAAAAATCTTAAGGTCAAGAAATCACATCCAAATGCCGAAAGTCTAAACAACCTTTTGACTTCAAAACTTTCAGAAGCAAGAAAAGGTTTGATTGTTTTACAGACCAACAATAAGGATGCAACCGCACGCCAAATTAAAAAGGAAATTTACAAGCCAACTTCCAAACTCACTTTTTTTGATTTTGCGGACGAACACCTTGAAGCTCTTGAAGCTGAAAATAAAATTAATCGCCATTCTACAGATTCTGCTTGGCTAAGTTATATTGAAAAATATTGCATAGCGCGAAACCTCACTTTTCAAGAAATAGACGAACGCTTTCTCAAAAAATTTAAAATCTACCTAAAAGGTTCTTGTTCACTTACTGAAACTACTGCTATGAACGTTATGGTTTTGATTCGATTGCTTTTCAATCGAGCAATCAAGGATAAAGTAGTAAGCAAAGAACTATACCCGTTTGGGAAAGGCAAATTTAAAATAAAGTTCCCTGAAACTACCAAGACAGGACTAACGGGAAAAGAAATACAAGCACTCGATAATGTTTCTGAGCTTACCGATATGGAACAACATTCGTTGAATGTTTGGCTGTTTAGTTTCTATTTTGCTGGAATGCGTGTGTCCGATGTGCTCTTTACAAGATGGTCACAAATCTATGACGGCAGGTTGCATTATAGAATGGGTAAGAACTCAAAATTACTATCCTTGAAGATTCCAGAAAAAGTGGAAAAAATCTTACTTCAATATATTTCAGACAAAAGAAGTGATGATGATTTTGTGTTTCCAGAAATGAAAAAAGCCGATTTGATCGATGCTAAGGATATCTACAGAAAAAAGAAAGTCGCAAATAAAAAGTTCAACGACCATTTAAAGAAAATTGCAAAAAGAGCTGGTATCCAAAAAAAGGTAACGATGCATATAGCTCGTCATTCCTTTGGTAATATTGCCGCAGATAATATCCATCCTTTAATGCTTCAGAAGCTGTATCGTCATACAGACCTTAAAACCACCATTAATTATCAGGCAAATTTCATCCACAAAGATGCTGATGATGCTCTGGACAGTGTGATTAATTTCTGATATATCTTCTCCTAATAGTTTTTGCACAACCTGTGCATCGATTAATTTGTATATTTGTAAAGTCTTATGAAAATACTGGTATCCATATCGATGTCGCTTTTATTTCTTTTTCAAGGAATCAGCATAGATATGGACTTTTGTGGGCCAATTAAAGAAATTTCAAATATTATTGCCCATTTTCAAGACCATAAAACTTATGGCGACTCTTTTCTTGAATATGTAGTTGAAGATTACATCGATAATGATGCAACAAATGAGGGGCATCATAATAAACCTGATAAGGAAAATGTGCCAGTCCATTCTCATCATCAATGTTGTCATCCTTTATTATTATTTATTGCGAACAATAATACAGCTTTAACTAATCGATTAAAGTTTGAAGATAAAAAACACTTTAACATATATAAAGTAAACTTCAGTTCTAGATATCTGGAATCGCTTTTCCAGCCCCCTAAAGTATAATTCAGTTTTTTTTAGAGGATAGCTATATCCTTACACTAACCTTTTTATAGGGTTGGTTCCTGATTCATGTGTTTTCCGACTTTCAGAAAAAATATGAAAAAGTTTAACTGAATTAAATCTCTTTTTATGATTAACAAAATCATTTCATTTTCCATCAACAATAAATTTGTTGTTGGGCTATTAGTAGTGGCACTTATCGGTACAGGTATTTGGTCGATGGCCACTATCAACCTGGGGTCTGTTCCAGATATTACAAACAATCAAGTACAAGTCATAACAACTGCACCCAATCTTGGAACGGAAGATATCGAGCAATTTGTGACATATCCAGTCGAATTGGCAATGGCTAACCTACCCGATGTGGTAGAACTAAGGTCCGTATCCCGTTTTGGGCTTTCTGTAGTAACCATCGTTTTTGAAGATGAAGCGGGGACCTACTTGCCCCGGCAATTGGTACAGGAGAAGCTTACAGAAGTAAGCGAAGAAATACCAGAGGGTTTTGGCACCCCCTTTATGGCTCCTATAACTACAGGTTTGGGGGAAATTTACCAGTATTCCATTAAAGTTAAGGAGGGCTACGAGGATCAATACGATGCGATGGAACTCCGTACCATCCAGGATTGGTTGGTAAAACGTCAGATGGCATTGGTGCCAGGGGTAGTGGAAGTCAATGCTGCCGGTGGTTTCGTAAAGCAATATGAGGTCGCCATCAATCCCAATAAGCTCAAAAGTTTTGGCATAACAATGTCACAGGTTTTTGAAGCCCTTAAAATGAACAATGCGAATACCGGAGGTGCTTATATAGAAAAAAACCATCAAGCTAATTTTATCCGGGGTGAAGGTCTTGCACGTAGCATCGAGGATCTCGAAAATACAGTTGTGACTACACAAAACGGAAGCCCAGTATTGGTAAGGGATGTTGCGGAAAAAGTAGATTACGGTAATTCTGTACGCTATGGAGCTTTCACCCAGGACGGTAAAGAGGCTGTAGGTGGACAGATATTAATGCTAAAAGGAGAAAGCCCAAGCGATGTTATTGAAAATGTACAAACCAGAATAGACGAAATTCAGAAGTCTCTGCCAGAAGGATTGTATATCGAACCTTTTTTGAGCAGGAGTGAACTTATTGGCAGGACCACAAGTACCGTTGAAAAAAACCTTATTGAAGGATCCTTAATAGTCATATTTGTATTAGTTCTTCTATTGGGAAGTTTGCGAGGAGGTTTAATTACAGCGTCAGTAATTCCTTTGTCCCTTTTGTTTGCATTTATATTGATGAAACAGTTCGGTGTATGGGCAAATCTGATGTCTCTTGGAGCTATTGATTTTGGAATTATCGTAGATGGTGCGGTCATCATCGTCGAAGGTATGGTCTTGCATATTCATCAACGGATGAAAAAATCCAATAAACCTATAGACCAAGCAGAAATGGATGAAATGGCTTACGAATCGGGAAGCACGATGATGAACTCTGCCTTTTTCGGTCAATTGATCATCCTTATCGTATTTACGCCAATTCTTTTCCTTACAGGAGTTGAAGGAAAAATGTTTCGCCCAATGGCCTTTACCTTTGGATTTGCAGTATTAGGTGCAATTATACTTTGTCTTACCTATGTTCCGATGGTTTCTTCCCTTTTCTTAAAACCGATTAAAAATCAAAAACACTGGTTTGCTAGATTTGAAAATGCAATAGACAGGTTTAGTGATAAAATCATAGCGGGTCTCAATAAAGTTTATAGACCATTACTATCTTTTGCCCTGAGCTTTAAAGCAGGTATTGTTTTAGGTGCGGTTGCATTATTGGTAGTAGCAGGGTTTATTTTTAGTAATATGGGAGGTGAATTTATACCAAAATTTGACGAAGGCGATATTGCTATGCAAGCACTTATTAAACCAGGTAGCAGTCTTACGGAATCTATAGAAGCCTCTAAAAAACTTCAAAATATAATAAATGAATTCCCAGAGGTAAAAACTATGGTATCAAGGATCGGAGTTGCGGAAATTCCTACCGACCCGATGCCGATGGATATTGCGGATAGCTACGTTATTCTAGAAAAGGATAAAAGTAAATGGACGAGTGCGGACAGTAAGGAAGAACTGATCGAAAAGATAAAAGAAAAAATCTCTGTTATTCCAGGCGTTAACTTTGTGTTTACCCAACCCGTGGAACTTCGTTTTAATGAATTACTGACAGGCGTTCGGGAAGATGTAGCTATAAAATTATATGGGGAAGACTTGGACGTTCTGGCCGATAAGATACAGGAAATCGCAGCGGTAATAAGGACAGTTCCAGGCGCGGCAGACCTTAATGTGGAAGCTACCAGTGGTTTGCCTCAAATGACCGTGCAGTACAACCGAGCAAAAATGGCACAGTATGGCGTTACTGTTGACAAACTTAATGATTATGTAAGCGCAGCTTTTGCAGGGGAAACTGCAAGTGTAATTTTTGAAGGAGAAAAACGCTTTGATGTAGTTATTCGCTTGGCCCAAGAATATCGACAGGATATCAACAGTCTGAAAAACCTATATATTGATTTACCAAATGGTAATCAAGTGCCCTTAAAAGAAGTTGCTGATATTAGTTACAAACCAGGGCCTATGCAGATATCGAGGGATAATACGTATCGCCGTATCTCGGTAGGTGTAAACGTGAGGGGACGTGATGTAAAATCTATGGTCGAGGAGATCCAAATGAAGCTTGATGAACAAGTTCAACTCCCATCAGGTTACTATGTTACTTATGGTGGTTCTTTCGAAAACCTTCAAAGAGCAACAGATCGTTTGATGATTGTAGTGCCTATTGCACTGACCCTTATTTTTATCTTGCTATACTTTGCCCTCAATTCGTTCTCCCAATCGGTTATGATCTATATGGCAGTTCCACTGGCCGCAATTGGTGGCGTGTTTGCACTATGGATACGTGGAATGCCTTTTAGTATATCCGCAGGGGTAGGATTTATAGTACTCTTCGGGGTAGCTGTATTGAACGGTCTTGTGCTCATCAATAAATTTAATGAACTTAAAGAAAAAGGAATGACAAATATAAGAGATAGAATTTATGAAGCGACCCACGAGCGGCTGCGCCCTATCCTTTTAACGGCAACTGCGGCCATTATGGGCTTTATTCCAATGGCAGTATCCACCTCTGGTGGTGCAGAGGTACAAAGACCTTTAGCAACTGTGGTTATTGGAGGTTTGCTAACAGCAACGATGCTAACGTTAGTCGTAATTCCCGTTTTATATTATTGGTTGGAAGCACGAAACGAGCGAAAAGCCAATGGAAACGGTCCAAGCTATATAAAGAAAAGCGCTACAGTTCTGGTTGTGTTATTAAGTCTGGGAGGGTTTTTAACCTCGAATACATTGAATGCACAAGAAAGTGGGATTGCCCAGACCATTACATTGGAGGAAGCCATTTCCCTAGCAAAGAAAAATTATCCCTCTCTCAAGGAGAGCCAAGCTTTTATAGAGCGCGAGGAAGCGATGAAGGGAACAAGTTTCGACTTGGGTAATACCCAAATCTTTACAGGAAAGGAAGAAGTTGGCAATGACCTGCCAGGGGTACAGACCACAATCGGTGTACAACAAGGAAACATAGATCTACTCTCTGGGTTTTCAAAATCCAAGTTTTATAAAGAACGTGTCCAATTGGGAGAAAAATTTTATTCTCTCAATGAGCAGCAGTTGATTCGGAATGTAATGCAAGCGTATGACCGCATCAATTACAATAAAGCCCAGTTACGTTTCGCTGAGCAGTTGGACAGTGTTTACGAAAATTTCAGGACGGCAGCGGAACTTCGTTACGATACGGGGGAAACCGGAAAATTGGAATTTATTGCAGCATCTTCTGAATATCAACAAATACAGGTATTGCGACAGCAAGCTTATGACGATATCGAAATTGCCAAAAGAGCACTGAAGCAGTATTTGGGGATTGATCAAGAAATTGAAACAGTAGGATCTCCTTATGAAAGACTAAATTATATGTCTGTTTTGGATTCGACATCAGTGGCCGACAACCCAGTACTGCAATTTTCCTTGCAAAATGCTGAGGTGAGCAGGGCAAACGTAGGCGTTGAAAAATCACAGTTTCTGCCAAAGTTCAGCCTTACATATGGAAGGCAAATTGTAGATGATGTATCAGGATTCAACACTTACCAAGCAGGGATAAGCATTCCGCTTTGGTTCTTTCCACAGAAGAACAGGGTAAAGGCCGCAAAAGCTGACGCAATGGTGGCTGAAAACCAATATCAGGAACAGAAGGCCATAACCGAAAGTAGAGTTTCCCAACTTTTAAAATCTTTGGAAAAGACTCAAAAAATCCTTGATTATTACCAACAAGGAGCTTTACTCTTGGCAGAAGAACAGATATCAACGGCAGAATTGGCCTCTAAGGAAGGAGAAATTGATTATGTGAATTATATCACGATCCTGAACAGTGCCATAAGAATTAAACAAAACCATTTACAATTTATAAATCAATTTAACCAACAGGCCATTGAGCTGCAATATCAATTGGGTAACCTATAATTTTAAAAAGAAAATTAGAAATGAAGAATTTAGCAATAATAAGCGCAGTATTACTAACCTTTTTAATAGTAGGCTGCAACGACAAACCCGATTCTGAATTGGGACATAACGAAGAAAGCACAACTTCAGAGACCATGGGAGAAGATCAAGACGGACATAATGAAGGGGGGCACGAAGAAGAAGGGGGCCACGAAGAGAAAGAAGGTGTTGTAGAAATCTCAAAACAACAGGCCGAAACAATCGGTTTGGAAACCAAAATCCTAGAAACCCGAAACCTTGGAAATAACATCAAGGTTACCGGCACTTTGGAGCTTTTTCCTCAGGACAAGGCCAATATAAGTCCTTTTGTGGGCGGTAATGTAAGTTCTATCAAGGTAGTACCTGGCGACAATGTGCGCAAGGGGCAGGTATTGGCCTACATAGAACATCCTGATATCATCGCAATACAACAAGAATATCAGGAAAAAAACGATGAACTTGTTTTCCTTAAACAGGATTTTGAGCGAAAGCAAACCCTATATGACAAAGGGGTTTCCTCAGGGAAAGAATTCCAAATGGCGCAATCTAAGTTCCGTTCTACCACTTCAAGCGTAAATGGTCTAAAATCAAAACTACGTTTGTTGGGTTTAAATTCGTCTAAAGTAGCAGAAGGCGAAATCTATTCCGCAGTTCCCATTACTACCCCGCTTAGTGGCTATGTGGGCAAAGTGATGGTAAGTCTTGGGGACTATGTGGCCCCACAAACCCAAATGTTTTCAATAAGTGATAATTCAAAAATTTACGTTAATTTCAAAGTATATGAAAAGGATATCAAACAGATAAAAGAAGGCCAGCAAATCTATTTTTCAACCGCTTCCAAGCCAGATGAATTGCTAAAAGCTACCGTGCGTTCAGTAGGTCAGACTTTTGAGAGTGACCCCAAGTCCATTGAAGTATTGGCGGATATTGAGAATAAAGACAAGGATCTCTTGCCTGGAATGTATGTGGAGGGAAGAATCGTACAAGGTGGAAAATCGGGCTTTGCAGTTCCTGAGCAAGCCATTGTAAAAGAAGGCGAACAATCTTATATTTTTATTGTGAGCGAAGATGAAAATCCAGACCAAAATAAGATGAAATATAAACGCATTCCTGTAAGTACGGGAGTCAACGATTTGGGTTTTGTAGAAGTAAATCTTCCAACAGGAACGTCCGAAAATGTTAAAATAGTAACAAATGGTGCATATACCCTTTCTTCGGAAATGGTGAAAGGAGAACTGGAACACGGACATTAAACATTAATATAGAAAAGATTTTGATTCCGGGCTTGTAATTCGACTTGATTAGTTAAAATGTAACAGGCCTGGTTCAAAATCGATTAAAAACTTAAATACGTTGAATATGAAAGAATTAAAAGCATTTGTAAAGCCGAACAGGATACAAAGAGTTATTGAAGCCTTGAGCGACAGCGGTTTTAAAAGTATGACCTTATCACAGGCAGAAGGCACAGGGGCATTCAAAGGCAGAGGGGCAAAACCTTCCCTTGATTTTCACGTGACGGATAGCCCGGTAGTAAAGGTAGAGCTGGTCTGTCAAAATGAGGAGGCACAATCGGCTATCGATATTATCATAGAAAATGGCAAAACGCCGGAACCGGGCGATGGTATCATTTATATATCCGATATTGAAGATGCCTTTCAGATCAAAACAGGGAAATCCCTTAGACGCTACGATCTATAAAAACACCTTGATGGAAATGGAAAAAATAGTCCAACTTCTGGAAAGCAAAGGGATACGGCCTACGGCGATGCGCCTTATGACTTATAAACGTTTGGAGGAATTAAAGGTTGCCATCAGCCTAGGCGATCTGGAAAAGGATTTTAAGGTCACTGAAAGAAGCACCCTATTTAGGACTATTAAAGCGTTTGAAGAAAAAGGAATCGTACATCAGATCGAAGATGGGACAGGGTTTATGAAATATGCGCTTTGTGAAGATAGCTGTGAGTGCGAAGTTGGCAATGACCTCCATTTGCACTTTCATTGCAACAACTGTAATGAGACGGTCTGTTTAACAGACCATAAAATTCCACATATCAATTTGCCCGAAGGTTATATCACGGAGGATATAAACCTTGTGGTAAAGGGTGTCTGCGAAAAATGCAGTAGCAATCTGGATTGAACATCAGATTTTTGAATTATGATTATGGTATATATTTAGAAAGAAATGGTAATAATCTATAAAAAAGAAGCTACTGTATATATGGTGGCACAGAATAAACTGGATGCCAGGGATTATGAAATCTTGAGACCGGTCCTAACAGAACATATAGAGGCATATCAGCAAGTTTCTTGGTATATCGAAATGCAAAATTTTAAAGGCTGGACTGCAAGCACCTATCGGAAGGGCATTGAATTAAACCTTCCAAATGAAACGCATTTAAAGTGTGTCGCTCTAGTGGGAAATGTCAAATGGCAGGAGCAATTTATAGAGATGCTGCTTCCGTTTTCCAAGGCACACATAAAATTTTTTAAGTCTGAAGATTTGGATACTGCTAAAGAATGGATAAAAAAAAACACTAAAAAATGAAAAAGCTACAACTAAAAATCCCTGTTATCCTTCCGCAAGTTTCCAGTGAAAAGGATCCTTGTGTTAAAAGGCTTATAAAAGAACTGGAAGCAAAAAGGGGTATTGAAAAAGTATACGTTTCCGATGCAAATGGTGATGGTGTTCCACAGCTTTGTTTCCATTATGACCCCGATATCATTTCTATTGACCGAATTCAATCTCTCGCGGAACAGACAGGTGCCGAGATTACCGAAAGATACGGGCATTTGCTCATTGAGGTTAAAGGGATTAAACACACAAGACAGGTGCGGTCTATAGAGAAAAGTCTTTTAGCGATAAATGGGATTTTGGAGGCATCCGTTTCGGCCTCTGGAATGATAAGGCTTGAGTTTGATAAAAAGAAAACTAGTTTTGATGAAATAAGTAAAAAAATTGAAAAGGAAAATCTTCAGGTTCAGCGGAGTTCTTCAAACGAAAATGATTACGCTGAAGAATCCAAAAAAAAGCAGACGCATTCAAAGAAGGAAGATACTAAAGAGCAAACTTCCACAGAGGGCCACAAGCATAAGGAGGGCGAGAGCCATGAAGAAGGCAAACAGCACGCCCACGGTGGTATTTTCGGTAAAAATACGGAGCTTATTTTTTCCATTATCTGTGGGGCACTTCTCGGGATAGGCTTTGGGCTTTCCTATGTGGAATCCATCGCGGATTGGGTCAGTCTTGGTTTGTACATTGGCGCTTACTTCTTCGGGGGGTTCTTTACCGCTAAGGAAGCTGTTCAGACCGTGGCCAAAGGCGGTTTTGAAATTGATTTTTTAATGCTAGTCGCCGCCATTGGTGCTGCGATTCTTGGTGAATGGGCAGAAGGTGCACTCTTGCTATTTCTATTTAGCCTTGGGCACGCTCTGGAACATTACGCAATGAATAAGGCAAGAAAGAGCATCGCCGCACTTGCGGATCTTGCACCAAAAACAGCACTACTTAAGAAAAATGGCAAGACAGAGGAGGTCGGGATTGAGAAATTGAGCATTGACGATATCATAGTGGTTAAGCCCAACAGTAAGATATCCGCAGATGGCGTCGTAGTGAACGGAAAGAGCAGCGTAAACCAAGCACCCATTACTGGGGAAAGTGTTCCTGTGGACAAAATCCCTGTGGAAGATACAGCCAAGGATTATTCAGCAGACGATGATATAAAGGACGAAAACCGTGTTTTTGCCGGAACTATCAACGGTAATAACACGCTGGAAATTAAGGTTATAAAAGAAGCAAAAGACTCTACGTTGTCTAGATTGGTCAAACTGGTCAACGAGGCACAGACCCAGAAATCTCCCACCCAGCTGTTGACCGATAAGTTTGAAAAATATTTTGTGCCATCCGTACTGATACTGGTTGGTATCCTGCTCTTTGCCTTTATGGTCATTGACGAACCGTTTAGTGCCAGCTTTTACCGTGCTATGGCGGTATTGGTAGCAGCCAGTCCCTGCGCCTTAGCCATTTCAACACCTAGTGCTGTATTAAGTGGTGTGGCACGGGCAGCACGTGGAGGTGTGCTTGTAAAAGGTGGACGACCGCTTGAAGATTTGGGTGAGTTGACGGCTCTAGCCTTTGATAAAACGGGCACACTTACCGAGGGCAAGCCCAAACTTACCCAAGTAGTATCATTAGGGGATATTGAAGATAATGAACTGTTAAAGATAGCCGTTGCCGTCGAAAACTTGAGTGACCACCCTTTGGCCAAAGCAATAGTAAGGGACGGTAAAGAGCGTCTGGAAGGCATTGAAATCCCAAATGCATCAGATTTGGAAGCTGTCCTAGGAAAAGGTATCAAAGCTTCTTTAGGCAAGGATAAAATCTATATTGGAAACCTAGACTTGTATGAAGAACTTGATGAAGCAAAACCATCTGAAGGTGTATCGACAAAAGTAAAAGGACTTGAGAGCGGAGGAAATACAACAATGCTTATAAGAAGGAACAAAGACTATATAGGTATCATCGCCTTGATGGATACCCCACGCGAAGCGGCCAAGGAAACACTGAAGCATTTGAAGGAGATTGGTATCAAACGGATGATTATGCTTACGGGCGATAATCAGAAAGTGGCCGATGCAGTTGCAAAAGAAATAGGCTTGACCGATGCTTGGGGAAGCCTGTTGCCAGAGGAAAAGGTGGATGCGATAAAAAAATTGAAAGAAAGAGAAAGCAAGGTTGCAATGGTAGGCGATGGTGTTAATGATGCACCTGCTATGGCAAACAGTACAGTTGGTATTGCTATGGGGGCGGCAGGTAGCGATGTTGCTTTGGAGACCGCAGATATAGCATTGATGGCAGACAAACTGGAAACCTTGCCCTTTGCTATTGGCCTGAGCAGGAAAGCGAAGGCCATTATCAAACAGAATCTTTGGGTCAGCCTGGGTATTGTTGCCTTGCTTATTCCATCGACCATTTTGGGGCTTGCCAATATAGGTATTGCCGTGGTAATTCACGAAGGGTCAACATTGCTTGTGGTCTTTAATGCGTTGCGACTTTTGGCTTATAAGAAATAATCTAAGAAATTTGAATTGATAAAAAAATTGACTCTGAAGTTCTGTTGCAATGACTAAAACAGAAAAGATATTATCAAATATAGGAGTTCGACCTACTGAGATGCGGTTGAAGATATACAAGTTCTTGAAAAGGAAGAAAAGTGCCGTGTCCTTTTCCGATTTGAAAAAGGCATTTGTTCAAAAGAGCGAAACCAATAAAACTGCTAACAGGACTACCTTTTATCGTTGCTTAAAGACTTTTGAGGAAAAAGGATTGATCCATCAAATAAATGATGGAACAGGAGTTACAAAATATGCGGTTACTGATGAAAACTTGAAAGGTAAATACGATTCAGATTTGCATATGCACTTTCATTGCACCGATTGTGGAAAAACAATCTGTTTACCGAATAAAATATCAGAAGAAATCCTACCCCACGATTATGAAGTGAGCGAAGTGAATCTGGTATTGAAAGGAATCTGTAAAAAATGCAAGTAAAAAAACAGGTGGGAGTTCCAGAACTGTGAACCCTTGTGCCCAATGGTCAGGTTCAGGTTTCTTCCACCTTCTTTAATTTAAAAAAACATGATATAATAATCATTAGCTGTAGCGTTTATACACCAATGAAATTCAGGCAATTATACTTATGTGAGTAGTTAAAAAAATTGCTACATTGCTTTAAAAAGTAGTGTTGGGTATTGCAGTTTATGCAGAAAATCTGTATAAAACCTAAAAGAACAGGAATGGAAAGGAAGAACTTGAATGGATTAGAATTATAGGAATATTTAAAAATCATTATGGCTGAATTAAAAAAATCATTAGGTACACTTCGTCTTACCTTTTATGGCGTAGGTACTATCGTAGGAGCAGGAATTTACACAGTTATTGGCGCAGCAGCGGGACAAGCGGGCACCGATCTTTGGTTGAGTTTTATTTTCGCTGCGATTGCTGCCAGTGTATCGGCAATGTCGTATTCAGAGTTATCCTCTACCTATCCCAATGCAGGTGCGGAATTTATTTTTGTTCGCAAAGCATTTCCAAAAATTGACATCCCTTCTTTTCTCACGGGTTGGACGATTGCCTTTCACAGTTCGGCCACGATAGCAGCCGTATTGTTGGCCTTTTCAGGATATTTCAATACTTTTTTTAATATTCCTTCCATATTGATTAGTTATGGTGTCTTGGTGTTGCTCTCTTTGATAAGCATTACGGGAATCAAAAAATCATCTACCGCCAATATTATTATGGTAAGCATACAGCTTTTGGGATTGTTCATTCTCATTACGGTCGGGCTTGCAGAAACAGGTCCGCCAAATGCAGCATTTTTTAAAGTGGAATCTTTTTCCGGTACTTTGGCGGCTACCGCAACCTTGTTTTTTGTCTATACAGGTTTTGAGCATATGGCTGCATTGGGTTCTGAAGTGAAAAACCCTGGCAAGACCATTCCTCGTGCCTTTCTATTGACAATGGTGTTTACCACCGTTATCTATCTGCTTATAGCTTTTACGGTACTTAACATTGCCGACCCGTCCAAACTGGAAAAAGTAGATTCGCCACTGTCGCTTGCAGCATCCAATCTTAACAGTTGGTTGCCTGTTGCCTTGGCGGTCGCAGCACTTTTTGCCACCGCAAATGCCGCCTTTAGTGGTATTATTTCCATCAGCAGGTTGCTGTTTGGAATGGCAAGCGTGGGCGAGCTTCCGAAATTTATGACCAAGACCAATACACAAAAAGTGCCTTGGGTAACTACCATTGTGGTAATGATGGCGGTGGCTGCATTTCTGTTGTTGGGCGATATTAAAATCGTAGCGGGAATGTCGTCATTGGGTGCGTTGCTTGTTTTTGTTGCAGTGAACATTGCCCTTATCGTGTTACGCATTAAAGCACCAGATAAAGACAGACCCTTTAAAGTTCCTTTATCTGTTGGGAAAGTTCCGATACTGCCAATTTTGGCGATACTCATTAGCCTCTCTTTGGTAATACAATACGATTGGCAAGTATATGCCGCGTTTGTGGGAGCGATTGTAGTAGGTATCTTGCTAGATTATTTTTTGGATAAAAGAGAAAAAAAAGATATAGACCCCGAAAAGGAAAAGGAATTGTTTAACCATTAATATGTTTTTATGGACTGGACATTTGAAGAATTTGAGACAGAGCTTGACGTCCTTAATCCAACTGTAAGGACTGTCTCTTATACACAT
>CAJXPE010000067.1 GCA_913057965.1 uncultured Marixanthomonas sp.
GTATTAAAATAACAAAAAAGTATAAATAAACAGCTAAGAAAAGCTAGAATAAATTGCTGAAAATATGTAGTTGCTGTATCTTTGCAGCGCAAAAAAAATGAGCTTGTCTGTAACACAAACACAATCTATTCCTCAGATTCTTGTTAGGAATTTTACCGAGATAACCAAATTCCGTCTTTCGGTAAGTGTGGTTTTTTCTTCGGTAGCAGGCTATTTGCTAGGTGCAGATACCATTGACTACTATATTTTATTGTTATTATGTGTGGGGGGTTACTGTATGGTAGGGGCTTCAAATATCTATAATCAAATTATTGAAAGAGATTTGGACGCGCTAATGGACCGCACCAAAGACCGTCCCATACCAGCAGGACGTATGCGTGTAAATTCAGCATTTGCTTTGGCAATAGCGTTAACTATAATTGGTTTAGTAGTGCTTTATGCTATTAACCCAATTACCGCTATGTTTGGGGCTATTTCAATATTTATGTATGTTAGCTTGTACACGCCACTTAAAACCAAAACACCACTTTCAGTTTTTGTAGGGGCATTTCCAGGAGCTATCCCTTATATGTTAGGTTGGGTAGCAGCAACTAATAACTTCGGAATTGAACCAGGAACCTTGTTTATGATTCAGTTTTTTTGGCAATTTCCACATTTCTGGGCCATTGGATGGTTTTTATATGAAGACTACCAAAAAGGAGGCTTTTTTATGTTGCCTACCGGGAAGAGAGATAAAGGAACCGCAGTACAAGTAGTTTTATATAGTATATGGACGGTATTGGCTTCTTTAATACCTGCCTTTGGAGTGACGGGTAAGCTTTATATAACACCAGTAAGCGCCGTAGTAATAGGGGTGTTGGGAATAGGATTATTGTACTATGCCGTTCGGTTATATAGAGAAAAAACAAATAAAGCCGCCAAACAACTAATGTTGGCGAGTGTTAGTTACATTACATTGCTACAAGTAGTGTATGTAATAGATAAATTTATACGATAATGGATTATACAGAAGGGACAGAAGAACAGAAGATAAGACGGGCAAAAAAAATGATGCTTTGGTTTGGTATTATTAGTTTATCTATGAGTTTTGCGGGTCTTACGAGTGCTTATGTAGTAAGTAAGGAGCGTCCCGATTGGTTAACGGATTTTCAAATTCCGCAGGCATTTTACATTAGTTTAGCGGTAATACTTTTAAGTAGTATTACAATTCATATTGCAAAACGAAGTATAATAAAGGAACAGAATAAAATAGGAATGATACTTTTACTAAGTACATTTTTCTTGGGAGTGGCTTTTATAATATTGCAATTTAGAGGATTTTCTCAAATAATAGCAAACGGATATTATTTTACCGGTAGTGAGAGTAGTATTACTACTTCCTTTATATATTTAGTAGTACTATTGCACGTAACACACATAAGTGCTGCGCTAATTTCGATATTAGTAGTAATTTATAATCATTATAAACTGAAATATACAAACGGCAAAACCCTTGGAATTGAACTAGCTGCTACTTTTTGGCATTTTGTTGATATTCTTTGGATATACCTGTTTTTGTTTTTCTATTTCGTTAGATAAAAATTAATCGTATTTTTGAAACCTATTTAAAACCAAATTCTTTGTATGGAAGCTACCGTTGTTGAAACAGGTACCGAAGGAAAAACATGGGGTGGAGCTAACCAGCCATTAAAAGCCAGTTATGGCAAAATGATGATGTGGTTCTTCATTGTATCTGATGCCCTTACTTTTTCAGGATTTCTTGCCTCTTATGGATTTTCGAGATTCAAGTTTATAGATTCTTGGCCCATAGCCGATGAAGTGTTCACTCACTTTCCCTTTTTACATGGTGTAGAAGCACCGATGTATTATGTGGCTTTTATGACATTTATTTTAATATTTTCATCGGTAACGATGGTATTAGCAGTAGATGCAGGTCATAAAATGCAGCAGAATAAAGTGATTATTTATATGTTCCTAACTATTATTGGCGGATTTATATTTGTCGGTTCGCAAGCTTGGGAATGGTCTACTTTTATTAAAGGAGAGTTTGGAGCAGTTGAAACAAAAGGAGGAAGAATACTTCAGTTTTTAGATACGGAAGGCGAACGGGTTGCGATAGCAGACTTTGCAGCAAGTATTCCTAGTGAACGTCAATATCAAACTGAGAATGAGGGGCTTTGGTATGAGTCTGGCTCTACGCAAACAACATTTAATTTTGAAGAAGTTAAAGCTGGGTTTTTAGCCAATGACAATTTATTGGTAAGAACACAATACCTTAACGAACACGGAGAGCCTACAGTACTTTCTAGAGAAGAGTCCATTGCAAAACTAACCAACGAAGGAAAGTTAGTGGTTGAAGGGGCTAACCTTCAGCATAATGAATATGGACCGCCGCTATTTGCAGATTTCTTTTTCTTTATTACTGGATTTCACGGTTTTCACGTACTTTCAGGGGTAATCATCAACTGTATTATCTTCTTTAACGTAATTATTGGAACGTATGAGAGAAGAGGTAGTTACGAAATGGTTGAAAAAGTAGGTCTTTACTGGCACTTTGTAGATCTTGTATGGGTATTTGTATTTACATTCTTTTACCTTGTTTAAGTAGTTTAAAAATTAAAAAATGGCACACGACAATCATAATTTAGCAATCTTTAGAGGAACATGGAAGTTTAAAAACAACCAAAGTAAAATTTGGGGTGTTTTTATAGTTCTTTCTGTCATAACTATTGTTGAAGTAGCCTTAGGTATTATTAGACCTGAGTTTTTAACGGACAATACCTTCTTGGCTATGAGGCTTCTTAACTGGGTATTTATTATATTAACGATCGTTAAAGCATACTATATTACGTGGGACTTTATGCACATGCGTGATGAGAAATCCGGCTTACGTCGTTCGGTGGTTTGGACTGCGGTATTCTTAATCGCATACCTCGTATTGATATTGTTGATAGAAGGAGATTATATCTTTGAAGTTTATAAAGAGAACTTCATTAAGTTTGATTTTTAAGCTCTCATTCTTAAAATAAAACAGAAAGCCTAGTTTTTTAACTAGGCTTTTTTTGTTTTTGTAACCTAGAAAAAATTAACTTTAAAAGGTTGCCTTTACGTCTTGTAGCGTGTATTTTTGCATTCCAAAATACGACTTATGAACCAGCGATCGGTTAAGAAATATGTGGTTATATTTATATTGTTTGCGCTTCCTATCACGGCCTATATTTTCTTTGCCTCGGGTGTAAATAACTTTGCAAAACTTCCAATCTTAACACAGTCGGTACACGAACTTGATAATTTTACGTTACAAGATGACAGCCCGGTTCAATTAAAAGATAATATCACAGTTTTAGGGTTCTTCGGAAAAAATCCGATGGATAATAAGGTAGGGGCTTATAATTTAGCTCATAAAATCTACAAGAAGAACCGTGAATTCGAAGACTTTCAAATAGTTTTTTTACTTCCAGAAGAGGCAAGATCTCAATCAACAGCACTGCAAGAAAAATTAAGAGAAATAGTGAAAACAGACCAATGGAAGTTTGCTTTTGGCACTTCCAAAGAAATAAAAAAAGTGTTTTCGTCATTACAAAGTAATTTTAGCTTACAAGAAAATCTAGATACTCCCTATGTCTTTATAATAGACAAAGACCTAAATTTAAGAGGAAGAAATGAAGATGAGGATGTTGGGATGCTATACGGGTTTGATTCCCGAGAAATAGCCGAAATAAACAATAAAATGAGCGATGATTTAAAAATCGTTTTAGCGGAATACCGTTTGGCTTTGAAGAAAAATAATAACGCTAAACGTGAAATTTAAAAATTAAATATTTTGAAAAAGTACTCATACATAGGAATTACAGCAGTTATATTAATTTTCGGAATATGGGCTGTTCCTAATATCATAGATCGGTTAAGCCATAATGATGTGGTAAAAAAAGACCGGTTAAGCACTAAAGAAAGCGCTTCTGAAATTGGTGATAAGGGAGATGACAAAGGAATGATTACCATTAATAAAATTCCTGAGTTTACATTCGTAAACCAAGATAATGATACAATTTCCGATGATTATTATGACGGGAAAGTATATGTGGTAGAATTCTTTTTTTCAACTTGCCCAAGTATTTGTCCTGTCATGAACACTAATATGCTAAAAATACAAGAGGCATATAAAAATGAAGATGATTTTGGAATTGCCTCTTTCTCTATCGATCCAGCGCATGATACTCCAAAAGTTTTAAAAGAATATGCTGAAAGTTATGACGCAAACCATCCGCATTGGAATTTTTTAACAGGTGATAAAAAAGATATTTTAAAACTCTCCAATGAAGGGTTTAAGTTGTATGCAGCTGAAAGTCCGGAAGCCGAGGGCGGTTTTGAACATTCAGGTATGTTTGCACTTGTCGATAAAAATGGAAATATCCGTTCGCGCATTGATGAAAATGGGAATCCAATTATTTACTATAATGGATTGGAGAAAGAAGGGATCGAAATGCTAATAGAAGACATTAAAAAGCTATTATAAGATGTCACAGATGGTAAAAAGCACGAAAAAATATAACGTATGGATATGGATTCTTTCTATAGCTATACCTGTTGCTGTAGCAATCCTATTTACAGTACGAATCCCTGGTGTAGAACGACTAGGTTTTTTACCACCTATTTATGCGACTATTAATGGTATTACAGCAGTTTTATTGGTCTTGGCAGTTATTCAAATTAAAAAAGGGAACCGTAAAACACACGAAGCTTTAATGAAAACGAGCATTGTGTTATCGGCTCTTTTTTTAATAATGTATGTGGCGTATCACATGACGTCTAATTCAACTCCATATGGAGGTGAAGGCGCAATACGATACGTGTATTTTTTTATATTGATTAGTCATATTATTCTATCAATAACCGTTATTCCTTTTGTTTTAATAACGTATGTAAGAGCTATTTCGGGTCAGTTTTACAAGCATAAGAAAATAGCAAGGATTACGTTTCCTATATGGTTGTATGTTGCAGTAACAGGAGTAATTGTGTATTTTATGATAGCTCCCTATTATTAAGATTATGAAAGTAAAGGTTTTTATACTTGTATTTTTTTTACTGATGATAAGCATTCCTGTCGATGCTCAATGTGCTATGTGCCGAGCGGTTTTAGAAAATGAAGACGGAGGTCAGGCTGCAAAAGGCATTAATAACGGGATTGTTTATCTTATGATATTCCCTTATTTGTTAATTGGAGGAGTTGGTTATGCCATTTATAGACTTCGTAAAAATGCTAAAAAAGCTTAAAATTAACATTATCTTCACATTTAAGGTTGTAACAATAACCTTTCAAAACAGTCTTATTACCAAAGACTCCTGCCAAATAAGCCTGTAAGTCTTAACAAGGATTTCACAAATTAATACCGTACTTGTATTATTTTGTGCTTTATTTTTTTATTATGATAGAAATCAAAGATTTACATAAGTCGTATCACATGGGGAGCAATTCACTTCATGTTTTAAAAGGGATTAATTTTAGTGTTTCCGAAGGAGAAATGGTTTCCATAATGGGTTCTTCTGGTTCTGGAAAATCTACTTTGCTTAATATTTTAGGAATTTTAGATGAAGCTGACGAAGGAACCTATCATTTAGATGGAACTGAAATAAAAAATCTTAATGAGCGCGTTGCTGCTAAGTATAGAAATAAATTCCTTGGATTTATATTTCAATCTTTCAACCTTATTAATTATAAATCTGCACTCGATAATGTTGCTATGCCGTTATATTATCAAGGTGAAAAACGAAATGTGCGTACCGAAAAAGCCATGCATTATCTAGAAAAAGTAGGGTTGGCAAATTGGGCCGGTCATCTACCTAATGAGCTTTCTGGTGGTCAAAAACAACGTGTAGCCATCGCTCGGGCACTTGCTAGCGACCCTAAAGTATTATTGGCAGATGAGCCCACTGGTGCATTAGATACTAAAACCTCGTATGAAGTAATGGAGTTGATACAAGGTATTAACGACGAAGGCAAAACTATTTTAGTCGTGACCCACGAAGATGATATCGCTCATATGACAAAACGTATCGTAAACCTGCAGGATGGTATCATTCTAGACGATTCGGTAGTGAAACAAGTACGAGCGAAAGAAGCAAAAGAAAAAGCATTGGCCCATGTTTAATCTAGAACGTTGGCAAGAAATATTTGAAACGATTCGCAAAAACAAATTGCGAACGTTTTTAACGGGGCTATCCGTAGCTTCAGGTATTTTTATATTGGTCATATTGCTTGCTATAGGGCAAGGCATGCAAAATGGAATTTCTTCAGAATTTGAAAACGATGCTGCAAATAGAATTCAGGTATGGGCCAATGTTACTTCCGAAGAATATAAAGGCTTAAATCCTGGTCGCAGAATCCAGCTGGACAATCAAGATTATGATTTGGCTGAAGGTAAAAATATAGATAAACTAGAATATAAATCTGGTGTTTTCAGTAATTGGGGCGTGTTAACTTCCTATAAAGGTGAAACAGGATCCTATCGTGTAGAAGGTGTTCGTGGTGATTATCAATTTCTAGAAAATGAAACCCTTGTTGCCGGACGTTACATTAACCAAAGTGATTTGGATGGATATGAAAAAGTAACCGTATTGGGAAATCGCGTTTATCAAGATCTTTTTAAAGGAAAAAATGCAATTGGAGAGTATATTTCAATTACAGGAATAAAGTTTAAGATAGTCGGTATTTATACAGATCCAGGAGGCGAACGTGAAGAAACCCGGATGTTTATTCCGCTTACCACAGCACAGCGAGTTTTTAACGCAGGCGATAAGTTACGCTCTTTGGTTTTTACGTTAAAACCTGAAGATAAATTTGAAGATGCCTTGGCGGCTTCTGAAGCTTTTTCAACACAATTGGAAAATGATCTTAAAACCCGGCATACCGTTGCTCCAACCGATGAGCGAGCAATAAATGTCAATAATTCACTGGAAAATGCAAAACGATTCTACGACCTTATGGCGATGATTCGCTATTTCTTTTGGGGCGTAGGGATTTGTACTATTATTGCCGGTGTAGTTGGAGTAAGTAACATCATGCTCATCATTGTTAAAGAGCGTACCAAAGAAATTGGCATTCGGAAGGCTATTGGGGCACAACCATTGTCAATTATAGGAATGATTTTACACGAATCGGTTTTTGTAACCGCTATTGCCGGATTTATTGGTTTAATTTCTGGCTTACTCCTAATCGAATTTGTGGGTCCATTAATAGAAACCAATTTTATAAGCAATCCATCAGTAGATTTTGGAGTGGCTGTCACTACAGTCATTATTCTAGTAATCGCAGGAGCCATTGCTGGATTTTTTCCTGCCTATAGAGCCTCAATTATTAAACCCATAGTAGCATTGCGTGATGAGTAAGATATTTAGTAGGGATAGTTGGAGCGAAATAATCGAGGCACTGAGTTCAAATTGGTTCAGGACGCTTTTAACCGCCTTTGGCGTATTATGGGGAATCTTTATCCTCGTTATTTTATTAGCCGCTGGTAATGGTCTTGAAAATGGAGTAAAACAAGGGTTTAGCGGTATGGCAACCAATTCTATGTTCATGTGGGCACAAACCGCATCAAAACCCTACAAGGGATTGCCAAAAGGACGCCGATATAATTTTAAAACAGGCGATGTTGCGGCTATAAAGCAAAATGTGCCTAATCTTCGATATGTTTCGCCCAGAAATCAATTGGGTGGATTTAGAGGTGCTAACAACGTAACTCGAGGCTTAAAGACTGGTGCTTACAATGTGTATGGTGATTACCCTGAAATTATCAAGCAACAGCCTATGGATATTACATCGGGACGGTTTATTAATTATTCTGATATTAATGATAAACGGAAAGTTGCTATTCTTGGAGAATCTGTAGTAACAGGGCTTTACGAGCCCGCTGAACAACCAATAGGAACTTATATTAAAATTAATGGTGTCAATTTTTTGGTAATTGGTACTTATAAAAAGAAATCGAATGGTGGCGGGGATGCCGAAGAAGCACAAAAAGAGATCTATGTTCCGTTTACCTCTTTTTCCCAGGCCTTTAATATGGGCGAAACAGTAGGGTGGATGGCTATTACTGCTCAAGATGGCTCATCGATAACGCAACTAAAAGAACAAGTCTTTGATGTTGTAAAATCACGACACTCCATTCATCCAGAAGATGATCGTGCTGTTGGTAATTTTGATTTATATGAAGAATACAGTAAAATAAATGGGCTTTTTGTAGCCTTGAACTTTGTCGCTTATTTTGTTGGAATTTTAGTGTTGTTATCTGGTATTATCGGAATCAGTAATATTATGTTGATTGTGGTAAAAGAGCGCACTAAAGAAATTGGCATCCGTCGTGCATTGGGAGCAACGCCTTGGAGCATTCGTTCGCAAGTGTTGTTAGAATCTATTTTTTTAACCATTATTTCAGGAATGGCTGGCATTGTATTGGCTTCAGGAGTATTGGCGATTGTAAATTATGTTATGGAAGGAATGGATACGAGCGAAATGATGTTTTTAAACCCTTCAGTAAATATTGGGGTGGTGTTAATAGCACTTGCCATATTGATTGTTTCAGGTTTATTGGCAGGGTTAATTCCTGCTCAAAATGCAATAAGAGTAAAACCCGTAGATGCACTACGGACCGAATAAAAGAACGTTTAATTTTTAAATTACCGGTTTATACCGGCATTCAAGATGAAAAAAACAGGAACTATTGTAATTCTCGTTGGTATTGTACTGCTATTCTCCGTAGCTATGTTTTGGCTATGGCAGAAAAATGCAGAAGATCCTATTATATATGAAACACAATCTCCAACGACGGATACTATTATAAAAAAGACGGTAGCAACAGGGAGTATTGTGCCTAAAGAAGAAATATTGATCAAACCGAATATTTCAGGTATTATAGATCAAATTTTTGTAGAAGCTGGTAATACGGTAAAGCGTGGCGATTTAATAGCAAAAGTAAAAGTGGTGCCCAATGTATCTTCTTTAACAAGCGCAAAAAACAATATTAATGCTGCTCGTACCCAAGTAGAAACGGCTCGCTTGGCTTTTGAAAATCAGAAAAGTATTTACAACCGTCAAAAAGAATTGTTCGAAAAAGGAGTGATTTCTGCCAATGAATTTGATAATGCACAATTAGCTTATAATCAAGCACAACAACGTTTTAAACAAGAAGAAGTTAATTTAACTGGAGCCCGTCAAAATTACGATATCGTAAAAACCGGTACTACTAGTGGGTTGGGAGCTTCGGCAAACACAGAAATTAGAGCGACTGTTTCTGGGATGGTTTTAGATGTTCCGGTAAAAACTGGAAACCAAGTAATTGAAGCGAACAACTTTAACGACGGAACTACAATCGCTACATTAGCCGATGTTGATAAAATGATTTTTGAAGGAAAAGTAGACGAAAGCGAAGTTGGCAAAATTAAAGAAGATCTTCCGTTGGAAATTACAGTTGGAGCTATCGAAAATCAAAAGTTTGATGCGGTATTAGATTATATCGCTCCAAAAGGAGTTGATGAAAATGGAGCCATACAATTTGAAATAAAAGGAACACTTAAAAAGATTGATACCACCACGTTTATACGTGCCGGTTTAAGTGCAAACGCATCTATTATTTTAGCACGTGCCGATGATGTTTTGGCCATTAGTGAGGCTTTAGTTCAATACGATGCTAAAACACAAGAGCCCTTTGTTGAAGTTGAAACCGGTGATCAAGAATTTAAAAGAAAAGAAGTTAAACTTGGAGTAAGTGACGGTATTAAGGTGGAAGTTTTAAGCGGAATTTCAAAAGATGATAAAATTAAGGTTTGGAACCAAGTAAAACCTGCTCAAGCAATGGGACGTGGATAGATTTTTTACTTATTTTTTTAAAATACCTGTAACACTTTCAAGAAACAAAAGACTTATGCATCAACTACAATCAAATATGAAAAAAATAGCGGTTATAGTATTATTAGTTGCTTTCGGTTTTTCCGGACAAGCTCAAGATAATAAAGAATGGACCTTAACAGAATGTGTTGAGTATGCATTGGAAAATAACATTTCCATTAAGCAAAGCCAATTAGACGTTGAGGTTACTGACACTGAAAAATTACAAGCGATAGGTAATTTTATCCCTACTTTAAATGGAGATGCTTCTTATAGAACCAACACGGGTGCGAGTATTAACCCGGTAACCAATGCGTTTGAAAACGAAACATTTTCTTCATTTACTACAGGTGTTAATTCAAGCTTAACGTTGTTTGATGGATTGCGAAATGTACGTGAATTACAGCGTGCCAAGCTTTCAAAATTAGCGAGCCAATATCGTTTGGATAAAATGAAAGACGATATTTCTCTAGCCGTAGCAAATTCGTATTTACAAGTATTACTTAATAAAGCAAATTTAGAAGTAGCTAAAGCTCAAAATGAAGTGACGCTACAGCAAATAGACCGAACCAATAATTTGGTAGATGCGGGAACATTGCCAAGAGGTGATTTGTTGGAGATTCAAGCAACTGATGCTGGTGAAAAACAACGAATTGCGGAAACCGAAAATGCAGTGACCATTTCATTAATAAGTTTGGCACAATTACTTTTAATTGAAGATTATGCCACCTTCGATATTGCAGATGAGGGGTATAATATTGTGGGAGATGAAATTATTGAAAAGCCCGTACAAGAAGTGATTAATGCTGCTGAAGAAAACCGAAATGAAGTAAAAATTGCCCAGAAAAATGTTGAGTTAGCAGAAAAAGATTTACAATTGGCTCGAGGTGCTTATTACCCTACGCTATCGGCTTTCTTTGGATATAATACACGATACTCAGATAATGATTTCTTAGACCGTTCTTTTACCGATCAACTATACCAAAACGATGGTCTTGGATATGGATTACAGTTAAACGTACCTATTTTAAACGGCTTTTCAACAAGAAGTAGTGTAAATAGAAGTAAAATTAACTTAGAACGAAACCGATATCAATTAGAGCAAGCTAAATTAGACTTAGAATCTAATGTGTACCAAGCTTATGTAGATGCAAAAGGAGCTTTAAAGGCTTATGAAGCATCATTAGCAGCGTTAGAATCTCAAGAACTAGCGTATGACTACGCAAAAGATAGATATGATGTGGGCTTAACCAATGCATTCGATTTTAGCCAGTCTAAACTTCGGTATGACAACGCTCGAATTGAAGTGAACCGTACTAAATACGATTATATATTTAAGTTGAAAGTATTAGAGTTGTACTTTGGAGTTTCAGCTACTGAATTAAAATTCTAACTATGAAGAAAAAAACCATCATTTGGATTATTGCTATTGCAGTCCTTCTTATTATTCTACTTATAGTAGGTAAAAAAGCAGGTTGGTTTGGTAAATCAGGTAACTTTAAACAAGTTGAAATTACAGAGATACAGCCTCTTGATATTACCGAAACCGTAGCCGCTACTGGTAAAATTCAGCCTGAAGTTGAAGTGAATTTATCTTCAGAAGTTTCTGGAGAAATCATTGAACTTCCCATAACGGAAGGGCAACAAGTAGAAAAAGGTGATTTATTGGTGAAAATAAATCCAGATTTGATTCAGTCTGCTTTAAGTCAATCACAAGCTGGTTTACAAAACGTTAGAGCACAGTTATCGCAAGCGGAAGCCAGTTTAAAAAACGCAGAAGCAACTTATAAACGAAATCAAACTCTTTTTGAAAAAGGAGTAATCTCAAAATCAGAATGGGATCGTTCTGTGGCAGATTTTGAAGTAGCTAAAGCCAATAAAGACGCAGCTTATTATAGTGTTCAAAGTGCTTCAGCAAGTGTAAAGCAATCGAGGGATAATTTGTCTCGAACTTCAATTTATGCGCCCATGAGCGGTACTATCTCAAAACTAAGTGCTGAACTTGGAGAACGTGTGGTTGGTACGGCACAAATGGCTGGTACCGAAATTATGCGTGTAGCAAACCTTAGTAATATGGAGGTTGAGGTTGATGTTAATGAAAACGATATTGTAAAAGTTGCAGTAGGCGACTCAACACTTGTAGAAGTAGATGCCTACCTTAAGCGTGAGTTTAAAGGAGTAGTTACTGAAATTGCAAACTCACCAGAAACGGCTTTGACAGCAGATCAGGTTACAAACTTTAAAGTTAAAGTTAGAATTTTACCTGTTTCGTATGCAGATTTAACAGAAGGTAAACCTGAAAGCTACTCTCCTTTCCGTCCAGGGATGACCGCAACTGTTGATATTATAACAAATAAAAAAGATGATATAATTGGCATTCCAATTAGTGCTATTGTTATTAAAAGCGACACGTCTTCAACTAAAAAACTAAAGGCAAAACAAACTACAGCTGATACAGATCAACGTTTTGAATGTGTGTTTGTTAAAGATGGAGATGAAGCCAAACTGCGAGTGGTTTCTACCGGAATTCAAGATGATAGTAATATTGAAATCACTAAAGGATTAGCCGAAGGCGAAACCGTAATTACCGGCCCATATACAACAGTTACACGCTCATTAAGTAATGGTGATAAGATTGAAGTAACTAAAGAAGAGAACATTACAAAGGAATAGAATATGGCTACCATATTATGCATAGAAACGGCAACTACAAATTGCTCAGTAGCGCTTTCAGTTCATGGAAGCGTTATTGCGTTTAAGGAAGACAACCCTAATGGAGCACAAAAAGGGTATTCTCATGCTGAGAAGCTACATGGCTATATTGAAGACGTACTTGCAGCTGGGAAGATTTCAAAAGAAGATCTGGATGCCATTGCGGTAAGTAAAGGACCAGGATCTTATACCGGTTTGCGTATTGGTGTTTCTGCAGCGAAAGGATTGTGTTTTGCATTAGAAATACCATTGCTTTCTGTTTCAACTTTACAATCGCTTGCACTTCAGGTAGAAGATAATGATGCCTATGTAATCCCGCTTCTCGATGCACGGCGAATGGAGGTGTATTCGGCGGTGTTTTCTTCAAAAGAAAGGGTAAGAGAAACAAAAGCAGAAATAGTAACCGAGGAGTCTTTTTTAAATTACTTAGACAAAAAGAAAACAGTTTTTATTGGCGATGGCGTTTCAAAATTTAAGCCGCTTTGTGATCATCATCATGCCGTGTTTATTGAAGATAAGCTACCTTCGGCAAAGCAAATGGCTGCACTATCAGAAAAAAAGTTCAAAATAAACGACCTTGAAGATGTCGCCTATTTTGAACCTTATTATTTAAAAGATTTTATTGCTGGGTAAGATTATTTAATTTATATAATTAAATAATCTTAACATACCCTTATCACTCTCAAGATCAATGTTGTTTTTTGAAATAAATGATTTACTTCCTTTTTTAAGATTTTCCATTTCTTTTCTAGCTTTAGACTTTTTAGAAGGCACTTCTATAAAAGATTTACTTGAATTATCTAATAGGTAATAGGTCGTTGTTTGTGAAAAAGAGGCTGGTCTGTCTCTCTCATAAGTATTTCTAGCTTTTCTAGCCTCGGTCAACGTAGCATTGTATTTTTTCTGTCTCTTATACACATCTGACGCTGCCGACGACTCCTTACGTGTAG
>CAJXPE010000068.1 GCA_913057965.1 uncultured Marixanthomonas sp.
TCAAACTTAAGAGGTATAACCGCAATTACGGCGGAATTCCTTATAGGAATTCAGGCCGACTTGCGACCTTTCCGCAAAAGCGGAAAGGTTTGTGTATATTTATTCCATAACTGCGGTTATACGCGAACGTTGTAAAAACATTTGATAAAACTACTCGACATACTATTTAGAAAGCTATTAGGCAGCAATACAACTTGGCATCAAGCAGAGAGAAAAGTTCTCAAAGATTTAGGTATTAAGAAATTTGATTGGATAAACTGGAAACCTCATATTATCACTGAAATTGATTCTAAAAAAAATAGTGTGATTCTAAAGTCAGAAGACGGAAATATATTCCAAATAGAATCGGATAAAGAAACAATTCGGAATTTGACTAAAGGCATTTCCGAAAACCAATTTTTATCGAAATATGGAACTGACTTTATAAATGAAATAAAAGACTGGACGTACTCTTACTCTCCAACTAAACTAGCTGAATTTAAAGTCGATTTAAGAGCAAGACTCAAGCCAGAAGATCAAACTTCTGAGAAAAGAAAAAAAATGTATCACAAGCGGAATATAGATGTGACAGAATTTTTTATTAAAAAATTAATTGAAAAGACAAAATAAAATCCTTTTTCAACTCCTTGCTTAACTAGATTGTTACTATTAACCAATTATTCATGAAAATACGCTCGTATTTTCTGTTCGGTTTGTATTTGCTAAATCACATACTTAACCTCGCCACTACTGATAGCCGAGACCGCTATGTGCAAGTAAAAACCCTACCATACTTTAAAAAACCGCTAAATATTAGTATTTTAGGTAGTCAAACAATTAAAAATGAAATATTATGAATAAGAGAACCTATTCTTTGAAAATTTTATTGGTTGTTTTTTTAATCACGATTTCAAATTTGAATTTACTTGCTCAAGAGACAAAACCGACTGAATTGAGCGAATTTTTAGTTTCAGTAGAAACGACAGACCACAAAGAAATAAAATTGAAATGTACCGAAGGTTGTGCCTGGAAAACATTAACGTTCAATTTGTCTGATATGAACAGTATTCAAGCAATTGATGAGTTTGGAATGACTAATAAGAATGACGAAAATAAAAAAGATGAAAATTTATCGGACTTTCTCATTACAATGCAAAGAACTGACAATGGATTGATTTTTAAAGGTCTCAATGGAACAGCTTGGACCGATTTACGTTTTTCACTTAAACCCAATTCACCACAATTAATTGACGAAATGGGAATGACCGATTAATCAGTACCACCAAAACATCTGTGCCCAACAACCTTTTCTATGAAAAAGCTAATAATACTTTGTTTTATCTTAATTACCATTAGTGCTTGTTCAAATGATGACGATAATGGAAGCCAAAACAATTGTGACTTTGGGGCCATAATAAGCTTGGAACAATATAGCAATGCTCCTTCAGATGAACTGATTGTGAATAGCTTGCAAATAGAAAATGATTGTTTAAAAATTAATTTTAGCTCAGGAGGGTACGACGGAAGCACGTGGGAAGTTAAATTAATTGATTCTGAAGATATTTTTGAATCTAGCCCACCTCAAAGAAACGTCAGATTATCTCTAAAAAATGAGGAATCATGTGAGGCATTTATTACAAAAGAACTGACTTTTAGCATCTCAAACCTACAAGTTGATGGCAATCAAGTTCGATTAAATATTACCAATTCTAATGAGAGTATTTTATATGATTATTAAAATGATACAGAACAAACTAGGGTTTAAAAAAACTACTTGTTTCTTCTTACATCAACATTCTGCGAGCATTTCAGTAATCCTACGTTTTAATTATTTGTAAGCACCCAAAGTTCTACTTCTTCTGTAGACCGCCAATATTGATCTCGTTTTGTTTTACTAGAAGCAGCTTTTACTGATTTTTTATAGCACTTTTCTAACTGAAACCTATTGCCTTCAGCTAATTCTGTTTCAATGGGATGTACTGTTGTAGCATAGGTTATTTGCGCTAAGTTTGAGAAGATAACCACTAGTTTGCCTTCGGGCAAGAGTCTTTTCTTTGCTTCAGCAAAAAACTGTGGAAATAAAGTTTTGTTGTAATAAATAGCTTCATCCATATTATCTATTTTATGTGTTTCTGGCAACCAAGGCGGGTTAAACACAATTAATTCGGTTTGTTTTTCCCACTTCCCAAACAGATGCCCAATATCCAGTTCAATCTTTCGTGACAGCTTTGTAGTTCCCATAGACTCTTTCAACCCAATAATTGCATTAGGGTTTATATCGGTTGCATACACTTTTTGAAACTGATGTTGCACCAGTTGCAGCGACAACACACCACACCCAACTCCAACATCTATAGCCGTTTTTTTAGGTCCTTTATACCGTTTCAACCAATTATCAAAAAGTATTACATGCTCAAAACGCGTAGGAAAGTAGACCCCATAATACGGATGGATTTTGTTACGCAATCCAGGTATGGAAACTCCATTTTTGTACCATTCCCAAGCACTATTCATTCCCTGTATTTGAGGTAAGGTTAAAAAGAAATGATTGTTTTCTGGATAAAACTTTTCTAACCAACCAATAGTAGGAGCTTTCTTTACACACAGTTTTTGATCGACAATTTCTAGTAAAATTAAGTTGGAAAGTTTATAGTATTCTGAACGATATTCGTGCTGCTCCTGAAAAGATTTATTTGGTAATTTTAATTTTAGATGTTTTTGTATATCCTGGAGAAGCGATATTCCGTCACTATAAAATTCATTAATACGTATCGATTTGCCTTGCTTTAAGGCTTTAATGGTATCGCCAACATCATCGCCACGTTTAAACGGAATAAGTTCTTCACCCACCGTTATAGGCATTGGTTTGTTTGTTTCTATATCAGTAATCATAGGTTGGTTTCTTTTTCCATAAGGTAGGGAAACCTTTCTGTCTATTCCTGTTATGGATGGATGAATATTCAAGAAAAATTAGGGAATACCATTTATTCAATTCCTATTTATAAAGAATTGGAATTAGTTTTTTCTTATTCCAAAATAGATAATAGCGAATAGAATTACCAATATAGATAGTAATGCCATACCAAAAAATTGGTTGTTTCCAAAAAGGCTCTGAAAAATAGATGGAGGTCTTGTCTCCTAAAAGTATAAAACCTGCCCAGTAAAAAGAGTGTTTCAATTTTTTAGTTTCTGTATTTTTTTTGTTCCAATTCTTTCTCAAAATAGTTCTTGTTTAAGATCTTCGTCGTTGGACTTTTGATATTTTTTCTTGAGTAAAGTAATGTGGGTACGTATATTTTGTTGTTTTACTACGAGTTTGTAAAGTGCAGTATTTCTAGCCATCTCCCGGTTCAACAAAAACTATTTGATGAGTGACTGCGATTCGACGGTTTCTATAAAAGTGTGTAAACGGTTACTTTCGGCGACTGTAAATTCACGAGCTATTGCCGCTTCCATGAGCTCGTTCGATATGTTGTCAAACAAATTTTTAAGGCTTTTTATAAGCGTGTGGTTGCGTACATTTATGTCGAACTTTACAAAGACAACCCAATACATTCTTTCTTTTCCTTAGAATAGCTTCCGTGGTAGTCTCTCCAAGCTTTTGCTCTTAACTTGTAAAGATGAACCCTTTTTAACTCAGCAAGTAATAAAATAGAAACGCCCAAAAGGGCTGATCAAAACAATTATTTTATAGATTATTAAGGTACCAAAGCCTTGATTTTAGCATAACCTATAATTTTGGAAACCAATAAATTAAAAACACTCCAAGCAAATACTAATAAAGAAAAAAACGGTTGTAACCTCCATACTCTCCAGAGCTATTTTGATTACTATAATTCAAAGGCTTTCAGCATTTCTCTAAAAAGCACATTTTTTTGTTAACTTTGACAACTATCTTATTAGAATCTGTTGCCTCTATCGAAAAAAAGGGCAAGAATATTCTTTAAGGGTGAGCATTAACAGTCCCTAAATTAAACTTTAGTTTTTGAGAAAAACGGTGCATTATATTTTGTTTTTAGCAGTAATATACGGGTGTTGCATGCCGTTGTTTGCCCAAGAAAGGGTGTCTCGTGTTTATACGCCAAACGACGGTTTGCCCGGGGCATACATTGAACATATCGACCAAGATTCGCAAGGCTATATTTGGTTTAGCGGTGATGGCAGTATTAGCCGGTATAACGGACATGAGTTTAAAAATTACATTGGAGGCAAAGACCTTACGGGAAAACGGATATTTGATAGTTACGAAATGCCTAATGAAGAACTCTATGTAATTGCAGGGTCTACAATTGACGCCATAAAAAAAGACGGCAGGATAAGAAAAGGTGTCATTCAGAATGCTCCCCCTATGTATGAATTTTATCCACAAGAAGATGGCAGTGTTTATGCTACTTCCGGAGGAAACCTCGGCTTGTTTGAGCTTAAAAAAGACACCCTTGTCCGTTGGAGCCAAACAGGAAAAATACTGGAAGAGGAGGTTTACTTTCCCAATGCTTATCTTAGGTTGTCCGATTCCCTCCACTTGGTGGGCGGGCAATTTTATAGTAGCGAAAACAAGGAAAAACACGCCATTTACCCCAGTTTACTATTGCTGAACAATAAGGGCGACACCTTGGCCTATGACGATAAAAACCAGTCTAAACTCGTACAGCGTTTATACAAAGACCAACAAGACCGTATTTGGGTCTGTGGCAGTGAGGGGTTACACCTATTTAACCCCAATGTGACCATGGAAACTTCTCCAGAAGACGTGTATTTACCCCTACCGCCCGAGTTTGATCGTTCGGAACTTACTGATGTCTATATTATCGATATGCTACAAGACCGCAACGGCAATTATTGGTTTGCCACAAAAAAGGGGTTGGTAAAAGTAGGGCCAAAAAATCACTTTTTTGTTTACGGACGCAAAGAAGGATTGCCCTCTAGCGTGGTTATTGCTTTGTGTGAAGACCGAGAAGGGAATATATGGGCCGCTACCTCTGATGGAGCCGCAAAAATATCTTTGGGCGGGGACCATTTCTATTTAACAAAAAAAGACGGCTTGTACAGCAACTTTATTATAGATTTGTTACTGGAGGGTAATGGGTTGCTCTATGTTTCCACTACGAAAGGGGACAAAGGGGCGTTGCAGCAACTGGAGTTGAGCTCTGGGAAATTCAAAACCTGTATAGAGGGTTCAGGGACTTATAACCTGATAAAACCTGGTGACGGAAAGGTCTATCTCTTCAAAGAGAAAGGAAAGACGAAACAGCAACAACTTTTTGAATTTGATACCCAAACAGGCCGTGTGGGAAATAAGGTTTTTGATCTGAAAAAAGATTGGGTATACAAAACAGCCATAGCGGCAGACGGCAAAGGCCACTTCTTTGCCGGATCTACCGAGCTGCAAGTGATACCTCTTTATAACGAAATGCAATACCCACTTAAAGTACCTTCTTTACAAGGAAAAATAAGCCACATTAAATTTGATTCACAAGGCCGGCTTTGGGTGGGTAATCCTTACAAGCAGTTGTTCCGTCTAACACTTTCATATAAAGATAATGGTACCGTTAAAGTGCAGAAGGTCGATGATTTTAGTCACCTTACAAAAGAATATATTATAGAAGCTCTTTACTTTGACCAAAAAAACACACTCTGGATAGGTACCAAATCAGGCGATTTGTTGCATATCGAGAAATCGGACAGGTATAAAGAAGCTGTTGTCTACCCCAGTCTAACGGTTGGTTATGGAGAATCAAGCCAACTCAATGAAGATAGTAACGGCGTGATTTGGAATACCTCCTCCACCGGCCTGTATAAGTACATTCCTCGGCAAAATAAAACAAGTAGAAAGGGACAAGCCACCTATAGATCTTTTGATTTTGGAAAAGCAAATACACTTAGCAATTGGGTGAGCACCCCGGTATTTCAAACCGGAAATAACGAATATTATGCTGGCACCCAAAACGGCTTGCTCTTTTTTAAAGACAACCAAACAGATACCTTGCCCCCACCACAAGTAACCCTTACGCAAGCTTCGGTAAACGACAGTTTGTTTTATGGCTTTGGAGAAGAAAAGCACAGCTTAAAAGACCATCAAAACAACTTTCATTTTGTATTTTCGGCCCTTTCGTTTACAGATGAAGACGCAGTGCAGTACAGTTACCGGTTGGTAAGTAGTCATACAAAGAAAAACGCTTTTGGTTGGAGTGCTCCGTCCAGCCAAAACATAGTAAACTTTGCCAACTTGCAGCCCGACAATTATATTTTTGAAGTACGTGCTTTAGGCCTTAACGGAAAATGGGGGCGTCCTGCCATAGTCACTTTTAGCATTGCGCCGCCTTGGTATCAAACGTGGTGGTTTGCCCTGCTTTGTATTTTGGCTGTTGCCTTGGCCGTTTACAGTATTTTTAAAATGCGTTTGCGGAGCATAAACCGCCGGAGAACCAACCAAAAACTGCGGGAAATGGACTCCTTTAAGTCGCGTTTTTTCGCTAATATTTCACACGAGTTCCGCACGCCGCTTACTCTGATAACTGCCCCGGTGGAAAAATACTTGAGCCAACCTAACCTCCCGACCAAACAGAAAAAAGACTTGACTACCATAAACCAAAATGTAGACCGCCTTTTAGGCTTGGTCGACCAGTTGCTCGATTTATCGAAACTAGAGTCAGGACACAAAAAACTACAAGTAGAACAAGGTAATTTGTACCGTTTGATGTACCAGTTGGCCGATGCGTTCCGGTATCAAGCAGAACAAAAACAGATTGATTATTCCGTGGAATTGGAAGAAACCAATGTGGTTTGGTTTGACCGTGACATTGTGGAAAAATCCATCATCAATCTTTTGGGCAATGCCTTTAAATATACCCCCAAGGGTGGAAGTGTCGTTTTTTCTTCGGAACGGAAAAACGGAACTTTTGAACTGTCAATAGAAAATACCGCCTTTCATTTTTCAGAAGAAAAAAAGGAACAGCTTTTTAACCGTTTTCACCAAGAAGACGACAATGCCGACGGCACGGGCATAGGTTTGGCCTTGGTAAAGGAGTTGATCACACTTTCTCACGGCACTATTTCTGTGACCAATGCAGGAACAGACAAAGTGCGTTTCACCCTTTCTTTTCCTATTGAAGAAAAGGCTTATGCCCCTGAAGAACGTATTGAAAAAAGCACTGAAACGCTTCCGGAAATAAAAGTGAAGCGCATGAAGGGAACATCGGTAGAAAAAACAACGGCCGCTAAAAAACCGTCCCAAAAACTGGACGAAGACAGCCGTATATTACTAGTGGTAGAAGACAATGCTGAGCTGCGGGCTTATTTGTGCGATATTTTTTCAGACGCTTTTGCCGTGATTGAAGCCCAAGACGGGGAAGAAGGTTGGGAAAATGCCTTGAAATGGGTGCCCGATATGGTTATTTCAGACGTGATGATGCCCAAAAAGACCGGATTGGAACTCTGCGATGACCTTAAGACCGACCCCCGAACCAGCCATATTCCCATAGTGTTGCTCACGGCCAAAAGTGGTGAGGAAAATCAAAATACCGGACTGCAAACCGGAGCCGACGACTATATTACCAAACCATTTAAGACCAAACACCTCAAGCAGAAGGTGCAAAACATTATTGCCACACGGCAACGTTTGCGCGAACGTTATCGCCAAGAAATAGTGCTGATGCCCAAAGACTTGGCCTTTTCTTCAACAGACGAGGATTTTCTCAAAGAGATACAGACCGTATTGGAAGAGGAACTCACTTCACCCAAATTTGGCCCTGATGCATTTGGCAAGGAATTGGGAATGAGCCGTATGCAGTTGCACCGCAAACTCAAGTCACTTACAGGGGATTCTACTTCGGCTTTTATCCGTAACCAACGATTAAAGCTGGCCGCCAAACTGTTGAAAAAGTCTGATACCAATATAGCGCAGGTGGGTTATGCTGTGGGCTTTAGTTCGCCTTCCTACTTTTCACGTTCCTTTAAAAAGGTTTACGGGCAGAGCCCGAAGGAATTTTCCGGGCGGTAAACAACTTTATGGTTTGCCATTAATAACGAGTTACGGGTTGTGGCTTTTGGTATTTCAGTTCTTACCTTCCGCGCTCTCAGCACCAATAACCATAGAGCATTTTTCTTCTATCTAAGTGTCCTGCATTCTCATTTTCATCCTTTTTTAGCCATTGACGTAGCGATAAAAGCCAAATGATTTTATCTATCTGATTTTCAATATATTAACATTCATTATGTTACAATACTACACGTATTTGTTACAACAGTGAAGGCATTTAAAAAAAAATGCAAGTATCTGTTACAATAGTGAAAGCCTTCTGCCTCGGTACACTGCTATTTTTGGAACTACAAAAACGTAAAGGAAATCCTGAATTTTGAAGGAACACAGTTGCAAAAAAAAATCGGAAATCTCCTTAGGTCACCTTCAGGAGCAGGACATTTATATCAATGTCGATTATATAGAGCAAGGAGATCACAAATTGAACATAGTACATAAAAACAAGGTGGTGGCGCAGGTATCTTTTCACATAAAATAAAGTTGATTTTCTTTTCGTACTAATCCATCATAGAAGAATGATTTACAACTATCAAAATACAAAGCCAATTAAAAAATAACAGATAATCAATAACTAAAACAAAGAATTTTTTAAACCCAAAATCATGAATACTAAAAAGTACCCCACAACAACAATAAAAAACAGCCCTTTTGGCAAAATCAAACAAATGGGGCTTGCCTTATTGGTGCTTGTTTTTACCACAACACTTACCGCACAAGATGTGTATATAGCAGGCTTTGACAATGATGGTCCCGCTTTCAATACTGCTACAATTTGGAAAGGAGATGGTACAAAGAACAATCTTACTAAAGAAAACGTAAGTTCTGAAGCCAAAGATATATTTATTTACGAAGGGGATGAATATGTGACAGGTTTTGAATTTAACGGTTCAAAAACGGTTGCTACCCTATGGAAAAACGGGACGCCACAAGAGCTTACCGATGGCACAAAAGATACCGTTGGCCAATCGGTATTTGTATCTGGCAGTGATGTTTATGTAGCGGGATTCGAATATAATGGCAATCATTATGTAGCCAAACTGTGGAAAAACGGTGTACCACAAAACCTAACCGATGGAGCGAACGATGCTCTGGCCAACTCGGTATTCGTATCTGGCAGTGATGTGTATGTAGCGGGATTGGAAGATAACGGCAATCATTTAGTAGCTAAACAATGGAAAAATGGGGTGCCACAAAACCTAACCGATGGATCTAGCAATGCTCAAGCCATTTCGGTATTTGTATCTGGCAGCAATGTATATGTGGCAGGTTTTGAAGTTAACGGGTCAACATCAATATCAGTCGCCAAACTATGGAAGAACGGAAATGTACAAAATTTGACCGATGGTGCAAACAGCGCTCGGGCCAATTCTGTATTTATCAATAATGGTGATGTGTACGTGGGAGGTTATGATGGAGACGATCCCATGCTTTGGAAAAATGGCGTAGGCGAAATCCTAAATACCAATAGTGCGTTTGACGGAGCTAAAGCATATTCAGTATATGTTTCAGGGAACGATGTCTATGTGGCAGGGACCTCATCTGCCAGTAATGGTTCTCAAAATTGTAGTTTCGCTACGTTTTGGAAAAATGGATATATTGATTTTATCAGTCAAGCTTGCCCAGATCCTACGGCAATGTATTCCGTAGTTGTGGACGATGGCCAGTTGGGCGTTGACAATGTTTCAGGTTTGCAAAAAAACCTTGCCCTGTACCCCAACCCGGTACAAGACGTGCTGTACACCAATGTCCGACAGCCTACTGGTTTACAACTGTATAATTTACAAGGTCAATTGCTGCAAGAAATAGAAGCTAGACAAAACACCCAAATAAATATGAGCGGCTTGGCCGCGGGCGTTTATTTTATAAAGGACCTAAACGGAGGTACCAGCCACAAAGTGATAAAAGAATAAGGATTGGCCTTTTTGGGGAAGGATAGCAGATGGTAGGGGAACCTGCTGTATCAAATTATCAGGCGGGCAGGCTCAAAATCCCTATCGTTGCTACTTTTCTCAATGATCACTACTGAATAAGCAATACAAGTTTATAAAACCAATATCATGGCATTAGACAATTTAATAAGCATCAGCTTTACCAAAGCAGAACTGGATCAAATAAACCAGAGCATTGCCCAGCTCAACCAAGCATTGGAAGGCAAGGTGGTCAACCTCACACCTGAAGAGCGACAACAATACGGATCTGTGGCCGACCGAAATAAAATACTGGTCAACAAGTGCAAAGATTATATGGAGCAAGCCCCGGAGACCCTACCCGGCACGGAAAAAGCTGAGTTTGATGCCGATTATATGGCACGAAAACAACAGGAAAGCCCTTTTCGCGTACTCAACCGCATTGCAGAAAAATTGAGCGATACCAGAATATTGTTGGATCACGACAATTTTCACAACGCCATAGCCTATTACCGGTATATAAAACACCTGGCAGGGCAAAACGAACCCGGAACCACCAGCATATATCAAGACCTAAAAAAACATTACCAAAACACCGGTACTAACAACCGTGATGATGATCAGCCTACGGAAGAAGACACTGAAAACGAGACCTTATAACCAAACACATAGCGTTCTTTTTCAGTAGATAAATAAGTTACAAACATAGTTTAATAAGATGATGACTTTAAATAAAACAACAGCTCAGCTGCCCTTCAACAGAGGACAAGCAGGCTTTTCCAACTGCATACAGGCAGTAGGACAACCCTTTATGGGCAGTTCAAGAATAGAGAGCAGGCGGTTCACAAAAACCTACCACCGGTCAACCAACAGTCTAGAAGCCTTACTGAAAGTGCCTTTGGACAGTTGTAGAACCTACCGAGGGCGGTTGGGGACCACCCTTACTTGGGTGAAAAACCTCACGGAAGAAGATGGCGAAGTGCATAAGGAAGCTTGCCCAACTGCCTGCGGTCACTTGCAGGACAGCCGTTAAGCAGTATTATAAGGGCTTCTAAGGGTAAAACAACCTGCTGATGCCCCGTTCCAAAATATTCAAAAGGACATTTTGGATCCCTACCACAAGAAAAACTTGGACGCTGAATATCGAAAAGCAGAAAATGAATATCACTTATTGAACAGTAATAAACATAATTAAAACATGCCTTTTCCCAAGCTTTAGCATTAAAAACAAACAACAATGAAAACAACTACAAAACAATACAGAATTTTACTGGTAAGCTTTCTTGTAGGCTTATGCAGCACCTTCTTGACCGCCCAAGACGTATATGTGTGCGGTCATGAATATCAAGGAACTGCCAAACTATGGACAAACGGCACTCCGCAAGACCTGACCGATGGTGTCAATTTTGGCAACGCTTGGTCCGTATTTGTTGATGACGGCGATGTATATGTAGCAGGTACTGAAGAAAATAATACGGGGATAAGAGTAGCCAAACTCTGGATAAACGGTACCTCACAAAGCTTAACCGATGGGGCTCTTAATGCTGAAGCTCGTTCTGTGTTTGTATATAACGGTAATATATATGTAGCTGGAGATGAATCCAGCACCGCAAAACTCTGGACAAACGGCACTCCACAAGATCTAACCGATGGTGCCACTTATGGCAGGGCTTCCTCCGTATATGTAGATAACGGCGATATCTATGTAGCAGGAAAAGAAGGAGATATTGCCAAAGTATGGAAAAATGGCAGCCCACAAGACCTGACCGATGGTACTCAAAGTGCTGAAGCCCTTTCTGTTTTTGTGGATAACGGCAATGTATATGTGGCAGGAAAGGAATTCAATGGCACAAATCATGTCGCCAAACTATGGACAAATGGCACTCCGCAAGACCTAACCGATGGTACCAATGATGCTATTGCTAAATCTGTCTATGTTGCTAACGGCAATGTATTTGTTGCAGGAAATGAATTTAACAATGGGAAAGGAAGAGCCAAACTATGGAAAAACGGCACCCCACAAAACCTAACCGTTGACAATCAAGGAAGTACTGATGCAGAATCTGTCTTTGTGCATAACAGCGATGTCTATGTAGCAGGAACTGAAGGAAATCTTGTTAAAGTATGGATAAACGGCACCCCACAAACCATAAGCGATGGCTCTAATTATGCTTATGCCTACTCTGTATTTGTAACCAATAGTTTAGGCGTGTCGAATATGACAGGAAATCATTTTACCCTATACCCCAACCCGGCACAAAACATCTTGCACTTCAAAGCCAAAGCTGATGACATCCAAAAAATAGACCTCTTTTCCATCACCGGCCAACACTTAAAAAGCTGGGAAGGGAAAACAAAGGTAAATCTATCTCAATTTGCCCCCGCAAGTTATTTTGTAAAAATCACCGCACAAGATGGGAAAGCCGTGGTAAAGCAAGTGGCTAAGAAATAAGGATAAAAAACAACATTTAATTTCCAACAGTATAAAAACCAAAAACAATGAAAACAAATACAAAACAATACAAGCTTTTACTAATAAGTTTTTTTATAGGCTTATGTAGCACCGCCTTGACCGCCCAAGACATTTATATAGCAGGTTATGACAATGATGGCTCGTCTGATATTGCTCAAGTTTGGGATGGGGATGGCAACAAGAACAACCTTACCAATGGAAACAATGATGCTAGAGCCAACGATATATTTATTTACGAAAGCGATGAATACGTTGCAGGTCATGAATTCAACGGTTCAGTAGCGGTCGCCACTTTATGGAAAAATGGAACCCCGCAATTATTGACCGATGGTTCAAATGGTGGTGCTTCTGCTACTTCCGTGTTTGTTTCCGGCAGCGATGTATATGTGGCTGGTTATGAAGATAACGGTTCATATGTTGTCGCCAAAATCTGGAAAAACGGAGCACCTCAAAACCTGACGGATGGCTCAAACCCTTCTTATGCTAATTCTGTATTTGTTTTTGGCAATGATGTGTATGTGGCAGGTAAAGAATACAACGGGACAAATTATGTCGCCAAGGTATGGAAAAACGGAGTACCACAAATTCTTACCAATGGTGCAAACGATGCTAGTGCCAGTTCCGTATTTGTCAATAATGGTGATGTGTTCGTGGCTGGAAATGTGTACTTGGCCGGAAATGATGTGAACGAACCCAAATTATGGAAAAATGGCGTGGAAGAACCACTTAATATCAACAGTGCCTATGACGGAGCAAAAGCTAAATCGGTGTATGTTTCTGGAAATGATGTGTATGTAGCGGGTACGGCTACTGCAAGCAATGGATCTCAGAGTTGTAGTTTTGCTACCTTATGGAAAAATGGGTCAATAGTTGTTACCAGCCCAGCTTGTCCAGAAAATAATTCCATGAATTCCGTATTTGTGGACGATGGCCAGTTGGATGTTGAAAACAATACAGGACCGGAAAACAAAATAGCCCTGTACCCCAATCCGGTACAGGACATCTTGCTCGTAGAGATCTCATCGGGCAATATCCAAAAAACAAGCCTCTTTTCCATCACCGGCCAACACTTAAAAAGCTGGGAAGGGAAAACAAAGGTA
>CAJXPE010000069.1 GCA_913057965.1 uncultured Marixanthomonas sp.
CTCGTGGGCTCGGAGATGTGTATAAGAGACAGACGCGAAACCCATTAAAATCTGGCGGGTTGAAGTTGTCGCCATCTTTATTCATTTCAAAATCTATACGTAACCGCTCGTTGATACCCAGTCGTTTCTTGCTTACTTTAGCATCAAAGGTTATTTGTGCAAACGAACCTACGCTGCACAACATAAAAATCAATATGTAAAGAATAGATTTGAGTTTCATGTTACCAATCTTTATCTGACTTTATTTTGGCGCCTTTTTGTTTTTCGGCATTCATTTTATCCTGAACTTTTTTCTCTTCGTTGTTCATGGCTTCCAACAAGCTTTTTACTTGCTGTGGTGACAACTGACCGGGAACAGGCTGTTGTTGCTGTTCTTGAGGTTTATCGCCTTTACCTTGATCTTTGTCTTTAGGCTCGTTAGGTTTTCCTTTATCCTCTTTGTTGTCTCCTTCTTTTTTATCCTCTTGTTTATCGCCTTTGTCTTTTTCTTCTTTTTCGTCCCCTTTATCGCCTTCGTCGCTTTTATCGTCTTGGTTTTGTTTGTCCTTATTGTCTTTTTGATCTTTGTTGTCTTCGTTTTTGTCGTTTTTATCATCATCGCCACCATCACCTTGTGGTGGGTTTTTCTCCAACATCTCTTTTGCCAACGCTAGATTATAACGTGTTTCATCATCTGTTGGATTGTTACGAAGGGCATTTTTATAAGCTTCAACCGCGTCTTGGTATTTTTTCTGATTCATGAAAACATTCCCCAAATTATGAAAGGCTTTATGCTTTTCAGCTTTTGAAGTAGCTACTGAAGCTGCTTGTTTATACCGCAACATCGCTTCGCCGCTTTTACTTTTGTTGTAATAGGCGTTTCCTAAATTGTACTTCGGAATCTCGCTTCCAGGGTTTAATGAAATGGCTTTTCGGTAATCGGCTTCGGCCACGGGAAAGTTTTCATCTTGCAACTCTAAACTGGCATCGGCCATCAACTCCTTGGATTGACGTATCTCTTTTTTCTGAAGCTTGGTTTGCTCTTTATTTGAAGTTTGTGAAAGCACTTCAGAAGAAACACTACAAACCAATACCACCAATAGTAGTTTTAAAATAATAGTTATTTCAGAACGTTTCGTTTTCATATTACTTGTCTCCTTCATTAAATAAGTTGAGTCTTTTTACCCAAGCTGTTTTTCGTTCTAACAGCAATACATCTAATAACAACAAAAATAATGCCCCACCTAAAAACCATTGAAATTGATCTTTAAAATCGGTGAATTGTTTGGCTTCAAATTCTTTTTTGTCCATTCCGTTTAAGATAGCTGTCACCGTGTCAACCACTTCTTGCGTGTTACTACCGTTTATGTATTCGCCATTTGCTTCTTCAGCAATTTCTTTTAGGGTCTCTTCACCCAAACGAGTAATTACCTGCTCGTTGTTTTGGTCACGCTTATAATACTGAAGAATTCCGTTCCGTTTTATCGGAATAGGTCCTCCTTGAAGCGTTCCCACGCCAATGGTATATATTTTTATTCCTTTGCTAGCAGCTTCTTCAGCAATGCCCGCAACATTCCCTTCGTGATCTTCCCCATCTGAAACAATAAACAACACCCGATTTGTTTGTTCTTCGTCGTTATAATAGGTTTCGGCCATTTGTATTGCCTCGTTAATCGCGGTTCCTTGTGAAGAGACCATATCGGTGTTCATACCATTTAAAAACAACTTGGTTGAAGAAAAATCGGTCGTAATGGGAACCTGCGGAAAAGCACTTCCGGCGTAGCCGATAATCCCGATGCGGTCACCTGCTAAACTATTAATAATTTGAGTTACCAATTGTTTGGATTTTTCCAAACGGTTAGGCGCAATGTCCTCAGCCAACATACTTTTTGAAACATCCAACGCAAACACCACATCTACACCTTCACGCTTCACGGTTTCCAGTTTCGTACCTATTTTAGGGTTGACCATTGCAAAACTTAAACAAGCGATTGCCAAACAAATGACCAATACTTTTAAAACAGATTTAAAAACCGATTGGTTGGGACTCAGTTTTTTTAATAGCTGCTTGTCTGCAAACTTCTTTTGGGTATGTTTTTTCCAGGCCAACACCAATAGAAATAGCACAACCACCGCCGGAATGGCGAAGAGTACGTAAAAATATATGGGTTGTTCAAATTGGTACATATTAATTCATTTTCTGCACTTCGGCTACGCTCAGCATAAACTTCGGCAGGAATCTTTTTTAATTTTTAAATAAAACTTCTAAACACCGTATAACGAAGTAATAATTCTATCAATAATATTCCTAATGCTAGAAATACTAGAGGGCGAAACATTTCTTCGTAATTGGTGTATTTAAATTCTTCAATATCTGTTTTTTCCAGTTTATTGATTTCGTTATAAATTTCGTTCAACTTTGTGGTACTGGTTGCTCTAAAATATTGTCCGCCGGTGGTTTCAGCTATTTCTTTTAATAATTCTTCATCTATTTCAACTTGAATGCTACCGTATTGAAAACTTCCATCGGGACGCAAACCAATGGGCGACATGGCTAGACCGTTTGTTCCCAAACCAATGGTGTATACTTTAATACCAAACTCGACTGCTAATTCACTTGCTATTTTAGGGTCTATAAAACCACTGTTATTTACACCGTCGGTCAACAAAATAATTACTTTACTTTTTGCTCGGCTTTCTTTTAATCGGTTTACGGCAGTTCCTAATCCCATCCCGATTGCCGTTCCGCCTTCAATGACGGTATTGTACTTCATGCTTTTTAAAGATGATAACACAACGGTTTTATCACTGGTGAGCGGATTTTTGGTATAACTTTCACCTGCATATTCTACCAAACCAATTCGATCATTAGGTCGGGCTTGAATAAAACGGGCTGCTACTGTTTTCAAGGCTTCGAGACGGTTTGGTTTTAAATCGCGCGCCAACATACTTGCTGAAACATCAATCGCCATGACAATGTCAATCCCTTTTGTTGTTTTAATCCGGGTAGATTCGTCTACCGTTCTGGGGCGTGCTAAAGCAACAATTATTGCGGCCAATGCTAATAATCGTAATACAAATAGTAGAGGTTTCAGTTTTGCTACCCAGTTTTTTCCGCTTTTGAATCCTTTTACACTTGAAATTTTTAAAGTAGCCGTTTGTTTGTTCCGCTTCCATAGATACCATGCCACCAGCACCGGAAGTGCGAGCAGCAACCAGAAAAAATTAGGGTTTACAAATTCAAAATTTTCAAACATTATTTTTCTGAAATTTCAAGTTCTACGGAATTAATAATTCTATTTTTTACATCTTCAGCAAAACGTCCATCGTCTTCTTGATATACGACTAAAACTTGTTGTATGCCGCCTTTTTGAGCGAACAACAGCAATTCATAACTACTTGTTTCCTTTAATACTTTCTTATCGGAAACCTGTACGTTAAACTTACCATAAGCTTTTAAACCGGTGATCCCTTTTTCGGTTTCAAAACTCTCTCGCTTTACTAGCATATTTTTTGCACCTCGTTTTTCAAGGTTGGTTAAGGCTTCGTCCATTAAAGCTTCTAAATCGGCACTAGCTTGTCCTTTTTGTTGTCCTTGCGGAGATTGTTTTAGCATCGTTGTATTTAACCAAACGTATAATGGGTCGGTAATTTCGCCTTCCGTAAACACACTTGCACTGGCAACGCGCATATTTTGTGACTCTGGAACCTCAATATCAGTTCGTACTAGAACTTCTGGAGTTTCTATGATAATAGCGGGATCTCCGTATTCACTTTTTATCCATCGGCTTTCAGCCAAATCGCGTATTTCATTGCCAATTACGGCATCTTTAAGATCATCAAATCCTTTTACACCTCCATAAACAGCACCGGCAATAAGAACAATTCCCAATAGACCCAAAGCGCCATACGCCCATTTTCTACGGACACGCTTTTTACGCTGTGCTTCTTGATATTCGGCATTTTCCTGCAATTCTTCTTCGGTTGGCTCGGGGATTACCTCTTTGGTTTCGTTTATAATTTCTTCAATGGTTTTCCGGTCAGACGATGCTTGTCCTTCGGCCTGGTACATTTTGGCGAATTTCACCAAATCGGCTCGTTTTAAAATTGCGTCGAGTCTTCTTATGGTTTCATTACTAAATTCGAAATTACCGGAATCTTTATGTAGCTGTAAACGCGCAATTAATTCCTCTGAAGTGCTTTCCAAAGCAGTTTCATCAACTTCTCGGTCTAAATAGCGTTTTACAATTTCAGTTAAATGCGAATAATATTCTTTGGGTTTATTTTCCTTTAAATAGGTTGAGCTATCAAGTGTATGTAGAGCTGTAATTGCTTCTTCATAAGGCGGCAACTGTTCTTCTTTGGCATCTTTTAATTTTTTTCTTCGGAATAAAATATACCCCACAATCGCTAAAATGATCACGATTGGTATAAGCCATAACAACAACGTTTTAAGATCTAAAGGTGGTTCGTCTACTTCAATAGCGGGTTTAATGTCGAACATTTTTTGTTTGGTCGTATCGACGGCAACATCTCGGACTTCCACCGAAACTGAATCTGTTGCAAACCTTTTTTCATTTATCACCACTGGTTGTTGTGGAATGGTATAACGCCCCGAATCGAACTGTGTAAGACCGTATTTTTTGATCAAACGGTATTTAGCCTGCTCAAAAGTCGTGTCGATTTTATACGACTCGATTACTTCTAACGGAGTAAAGGTTTGTCCTTCGGGAAAAACAACCAAATCAGTGGAATCTGCTTCCACCTGAATACTATAAACAATCTCTTCCCCAATTTTAATGGAAGTAGAGTCGATCGACGATTTTACTTGAGAAAATCCTGCAAAAGAGAAAAGAGAAAAAAGAACAGTGACAAAAAGGTATCGCTGTTTCATTTTCAAAGACAAAAAATTAGTATGTTTAGTACTCTCCTTCATTATATTTTATGCTCTGTGTTTAAAATAACCCAGTAATTTTTTTACATAGCTTTCATCCACGCGGCAGCTAAATGCGCCAGCGCCACTTTTGGTAAATGATTCTTGAAAATAAGCCACTCTCTCTCTATAGTACTTGTTGTAATTTGTCCTTACAGATTTTGCATTGGTGTTTACCAGCGTGAGTTCACCTGTTTCCGCATCTTGCATTTGGACCATTCCAAGATTCGGGATTTCTTCTTCGCGTTTATCATATACCCGAATTCCGGTTACATCATGTTTTCTGGCTACAATCCTGAGCGTGTCTTTATACTCGTCCGTAATAAAGTCCGAAAGCACAAAAACGATGGCTTTCTTTTTCATGACGTTGGTTAAATATTTTAAGGCTTGGGATAAATCGGTTTTTTCACTTTTTGGTTGAAATTCCAATAATTCCCTAATCAATCGCAATACGTGTGATTTTCCTTTTTTTGGCGGAATAAAGAGTTCTATTTCATCTGAAAAAAGAATCAACCCTATTTTATCGTTATTCTGAAGCGCCGAAAAAGCAAGCGTTGCAGCGATTTCAGTAATAATTTCGTTTTTAAATTGTGAGTCTGTTCCGAAAAACTCCGAACCACTGATGTCTGCAACAAGCATTAACGTAAGTTCGCGCTCTTCTTCAAAAACCTTTACAAAGGGTTCGTTATAACGGGCAGTTACATTCCAATCAATACTTCGTACATCATCACCAAACTGATATTGACGCACTTCGCTAAAGGTCATCCCACGACCTTTAAACGTACTATGATATTCGCCACCAAAAACGTGGTCGCTTAACCGACGCGTTTTGATTTCGATTTTTCGTACTTTTTTAAGAAGTTCTTTTGTATCCATTATTCCAGTAGTCAATATTCAATAAATAGTGGGGGCAGTAAAAAACAGTAGTCAGACAACAAAACTGCATACTGACCACCGCTTACTGCTTACTGTTTTTATGGTACCTCGATTACATTCACAATTTTGTTAATGATATCTTCTGAAGTAATATTTTCTGCTTCCGCTTCGTAGGTAATTCCAATACGGTGACGCAGCACATCGTGCACCACGGCGCGAACATCTTCAGGAATTACATATCCTCTTTGTTTGATGAAGGCATAGCATTTTGAAGCAATGGCCAAGTTAATACTACCACGTGGGGAAGCACCAAAACCTATAAGGTGTTTTAGATCGTCAAGTTTATAATTTTCAGGATTACGAGTAGCGAAGATGATATCGAGAATGTATTGTTCAATTTTTTCGTCCATATACACTTCACGAACAGCTTGCTGTGCACGTAAAATTTGTTCAATGGAAACAACTGGGTTTACTTTTTCGAAAGCGCCTTTTAAGTTTTGGCGGATAATTAGTTGTTCTTCGGCAATTTTAGGATAATTTATAACCGTTTTTAGCATAAAACGGTCTACTTGTGCTTCTGGTAATGGGTACGTTCCTTCTTGTTCAATCGGGTTTTGGGTTGCCATTACTAAAAATGGCTTATCTAAGATAAATGTTTCTTCACCAATGGTTACCTGCTTTTCTTGCATGGCTTCCAATAGAGCCGATTGCACTTTTGCCGGCGCCCGGTTAATCTCATCTGCCAATACAAAATTGGCAAAAATAGGTCCCTTTTTAATACTGAAATCGTTCACCTTCATGTTGTAAATCATCGTACCCACAACATCGGCAGGAAGTAAATCGGGTGTAAATTGTATTCGGCTAAAGCTTCCGTGAACTGCTTTTGAAAGCGTATTAATAGCCAATGTTTTTGCCAAACCAGGAACACCTTCAAGTAGTATGTGTCCTTGACCTAAAAGACCAATAAGTAACCGTTCGACCATATGTTTTTGGCCTACAATTACTTTGTTCATTTCCATGGAAAGGATGTTTACAAATGCACTTTCCTTTTCAATTTTTTCATTTAGCGCGCCAATATCCAAGGCAGTATCTGTTTGATCCATACTTTAAAATTTCAAATAGTAAACGTTTCTATATACAGTCTCGCAAATTGTATATTTATTGCTAAAAAGGCTGTTAATAAAGGGTTAAAAAATTTATCTTAATAGACGACATAAAAAAAGCACTGTTTCTTAAAGTAAAGTTACAGTGCTGTTAAAGTTTTATAATTCAAGAATATTAATTTGAAGCTACTGTGACAGTACCTAAAGCGGTTACTTCACCAATACGTACTTCAACGTTTTCAAAAGTTTGTTCGGTTAACTTAATGTCTTCGGTTTTTATTTTTACAGTATAATTTCCAGCAGGAAATCCTGTGATAAAAAATTCGCCTACGTCATTTGTTGTTCCTGTAATTTTTTCTTCAGAATTTGTCGCTACAATAGAAACTTCAGAATTAGGGGCAATTACGCTTCCCATAATAGCACCATCAGTTTTTTGAGTTTCGGTTTCTTTGTCGTTATTAGCAACTTCAGTTTTATTGGAAGAGTCTGCATTTGATGCATTATTATTTCCGCCAAATATATTATTGTTACTACTACAGCTAATAAATAGGGCTGTAACAGCAATTAGTAAACTTGTTTTTATATAAGATTTCATAGTTAATTGGTTTTTGGTTACCACTAATGTAGCTCGTTACCACGGCTCTTTCGGAGGAATTAACATTGATTAACGGGAGTTTTAACGTGTGGTTAACTAAAAAAGGGAAGTTTAGAACCTCCCCTTTTTTATAGTAACAATATCGAAAACTAAATTGTTACTCTAAATTAATCTCACCTACTGTGGTTATTTCGCCTATTTCAACGGCTACATCTTCAAGCGTAAAAGGTGGGATGCCAAGTTCTGGATCAACTTGAAACGTTAAATCATAACTTCCTTCGGGAACACCTTGAAGCACAAACGTACCTTGTGCATCTGTGTAAGCCGAAATTTCTTCACCATCACTGGTTGTCGTTGTAATTAAGACAGGAGTGTCGGTAACTGGAATAACAGAACCAGAAATAGCTCCCGTTTCAGCAAGTGTTGTAGCTCTAATAACGGGTTTTAGTAAAAAACCTCCATTGCCTTGTTCTACAATAGATTCTTCAACATTAAAATCTAATAGAAAATCATAGAAAATTCCTCCCTCAAGAGTTTCATTCACTTGAATTTTTAAACCAGATTGTTGAGCACTTGGCGTTTGGAGCGGAAACGTTTCGCCATCGACTACTATTGTATTATCATCGCCCAAAACCAATCTAATTTGGCTTATAGATCCTACAGGAAGTTCTTCATCTGCCAACACCACCGAAACGCCACCAGTAAGTTCTAATAAATTATAAATTCCGGCATCTACATCATCAATAAAGATATCGTCTTCCTCTCCATTGTATTTTATTACTACGTCTTTAACATCAATAAACACGGCATCAAAATCACCTGGGGCATCGGTTAATTCAATGGAGACTCTCGCTGTTTCATCAGAATTAGTACTTGATGTATCGTCATCACTACAAGATATAAATCCTACTGTAATGATTGCTATACACATAAATTTTAAAAAAGTTTTCATGTTATTTGTTTTTAGGTTTGTGGAACACAATATATTTATGATTAAAAAAAACAAAATTGCACTTAACATTTATTAACTTTCCGTTTAACTCTAATTAACGGTAAACATTTACATTCTTATTATTTTATAGAAAATTTAACCCTTATGAATAAAACTGCCTTAATTACGGGTGCTACTTCAGGAATTGGTCGCGCCATTGCTAAAAATTTTGCCAAAAACGGATTGCATGTTATTCTCTGCGGAAGAAGACAAGACCGACTTGATAAACTTCAAGAAGAGCTTTCAAAAATCACAAAAGTTCTCACGCTTAAATTTGACGTTCGGCATAAAAAAACCGTTTTTGAACAGCTTCAAGATCTACCGAATGCATTTTCAAAAATCGATATTCTAATAAATAACGCAGGAAATGCCCACGGAAAAGACCCGATTGATGAGGGAAACACGGATGATTGGGATGCAATGATTGATATTAATGTAAAAGGGCTGCTATATGTTACCAAAGCGATTCTTCCGCAAATGATTGAGCGAAAATCTGGACATATTATCAATATTGGTTCTACTGCTGGAAAAGAGGTCTATCCAACCGGAAATGTGTATTGTGCCAGTAAACACGCCGTAGACGCTATAAACGAGGGAATGCGATTAGACCTAAACGGAAAAGGCATAAAAATTGGTGCTATCAATCCGGGATTGGTTGAAACTGAATTTAGTGAAGTACGTTACAAAGGCGACACCGAAAAAGCTGATAAGGTCTATCAAGGTTACACACCGTTGCAACCGGAAGATATCGCAGATATTATTTGGTTTGCTGTAACCAGACCGCCCCACGTAAATATAGCCGATTTAACGGTAATGTGTTTAGACCAATCGTCAAGTATGATTGTGAATAAGACTTCGGTATAATTTAGGCTTCGGGCTTCGATACAATTTATTATCAAAATGTGCCTTTTTGATAATAAATCACTCAGCCACCATTAATTTTAACTTTTAAAACTTAGACCAATATAAGGTCCCTGAGTGTTTTTTATAAATGCGAAACGCATTTATAAAAATTGTACCGAAGGGCCGCTTAATAACTCAATAACATAAAAACCAATAACTTTTTACAAGTGATCAACAAACGACTTCTTATCAAAAACTTACTCGCCCATAACGACGAGAGCAGTTTCTATGATAAAAAGCGAAAGATTGATTTGGGTAGTAAAGAAGGAAAAGCGAAATTTTTAAAACACATTTGCGCACTTAGTAACAGCAACCCGAAAAACAATTCGTTTATCGTGGTGGGTGTGGAAGATGAAGCGAACGAAATACGAGGCGTTGATTTTTTTGATGACAGCAAACTTCAAAACTTAGTAAATGCGTATTTGACAAATGCACCATTAATTAGTTATGAAAACGTGATGTTTCCCCATTTACCACCAGATAAAGTGGTGGGGTTGGTCACCATTCGGCCAGCAGGGGAAATTACTTCACTTCGGAAGAATATTTGGAAATATTGGGGCGGTAGCATTTTTCTTCGAGACGGAAGCATCTCTATGCCTAAGGATTTTGATATCAAGATTAAAGATGTGAATTCTGAAATTGTTAAGTCCATTGAAAACAAAGCGAAAAATAACATTGAGCATACTTTGGACGGCGTTATCGATTTTATGAACAACCGCCACGACGAACTCGAATCACACTACAAAGTATTTAAAGAGCAATTTGTGGTTTGCTGGGCGGGAAATACCAAACAGGCAAAAAATGAAACCTATTATTCTCGGGTGGATATTGAATTGATTAACGAACAAGTACGATTATTTTACTCTGCTTTAGATGAGGTGACTATTGAAGTAACCGACCACTATTTTAAAACAATAGAGTACGTAAGTTTAGGATTGAACAACCGCCAAGAACATTATCCGTTGGAAGAAGTTGTGATTACGTTTCAGGAAAACGGGTCGTATCACATCGATTCCAAAATGATTTTTGAGCCGCCACGATTCAATAAAAAGACCCTGCATCATATTTACAATGCCAATAATGCTATTATTAAAAAGTTGAAAAAGAAGGTGCCATTAAACCCTTCCGAAGAAAAAGATCTACAAAACCTGCCCGAAACCTATTTAATCTGTTACTTAAACGATTTTTCAAATGCGAAAGAAAAATTATTAGAAGCCAAACCGTATTTAAAAGAAACCAACGGTAAGGTCTATGAAGCGTACAAGGAATCGGTACGGATATTAAGAAAGGTGCGATATAACTAACAATCCATTCAGCTAAATTTTATACCTTTAACTTTCAATCACTCACTAAAAAACAACTAACAAATGGGCATATTCGACAAAATCAAAGAAAAACTGAGCCACGAGTTTATAGACATCATCGAGTGGCTAGATTATACAGACGATACTATCTGCCATCGTTTTGAGCGCTACCAAAACGAAATTAAAAATAACGCCAAGCTCATTGTTCGTGAAGGGCAAACTGCTGTTTTTGTAAATGAAGGAAATTTGGCCGATGTTTTTGAACCTGGAACGTACATTTTAAACACTAAAAACTTACCTATTTTAACTACTTTAAAAGGGTGGAAATATGGTTTTGACAGTCCCTTTAAAGCTGAAGTGTATTTTGTAAACACCCATTTATTTACCGATGAAAAATGGGGTACTAAAAACCCGATTACCTTAAATGATGACCGGTTTGGGTTGGTTGAAATTAGAGCCTTCGGAACTTATGCATTTCGAGTTAATGATCCAGGCAAGTTTATTGTCGATATTGTAGGAACGGACAATAATTTTACCAATTTTGAAATAAACGAACACCTAAAAAGTTTAATAGCCACTCGTTTTACTGATACTGTTGGCGAAGCAAACTTACCTATTGAACTCTACGCTGCCAACACCACCGAACTTTCTGAAACGTGTAAAGAAGTAATGAAGCCAGAATTTAACAGCGTCGGAATTGGTTTAGAAAAATTCTTTATCGAAAACGTGTCTATGCCTGAAGATCTTAAAAAGGAAATCTTCGAGTACAGCCGTATCGATAAACTGGATCTGGATAAATTGACCAAATTCAAAACCGCTAAAGCCATTGAAGCAGCCGCTGCTAACGAAGGTGGAACAGCCGGTGCTGGTATGGGCATGGGAATGGGCTTCGTGCTCGCTCAACAAATGGGCGGCATGATGAATCCTCAGATGGGTGGACAACAACAGATGCAACAACCACAACAACAAGCCGGAAGTATGCCACCGCCAATGCCGCATGCCGTTCAGTATTTCTACGCTAGCAACGGGCAACAAAACGGTCCTGTGGGTTTTGAACAACTACGTGCGTTATTTGCCAACCGTACCGTTAATAAAGACACCCTAATCTGGAAACAAGGCATGCAAAACTGGACTGCATTACAAGGAGTGGAAGAATTAAAAGCATTTTTGGGTGGAAATACACCTCCGCCGATACCAGAATAATTGGTTTTCGGTGGTTTCGATACGATTTTAAAAACGCTGCTTCGCATCTTTTTTAAAACCACTCAACCACCTCTATTTGATTTGAACCTAAGGTGGTTGAGTGATTTTGATATTTTTGCAAAGCAAAAAAATCAAAATTGTATCGAAACCACCGATCATACTGTCACTCGTGCCCTCTCATAATAAAAAATGCAACAACCCAAACAACAAAAATCCGAACTTAAAAAATCCTGTGTCAACTGTGGAGCAGAGCTTCGGTATGCACCAGGTACGACGAGTTTAAAGTGTGATTATTGTGGCTACACCCAAGAAATAAAACCTGCCGAAACCACTTTTGAAGAACTTGAACTAAAACCTTATTTAGAAACCATAGGCAGCCAATCGCACAGCGAAGAAATAATGATGCTGCAATGTAAAAGTTGCGGTGCTGAGCAGCATATAGAAGAAAATTACAAATCCCTACATTGTGTGTATTGCGGTTCGCCCTTGATTGTTGAAGATGCTACGAAAGAGACTTGGATCTTACCCGGGGCGGTACTTCCTTTTCAAATAAATCAACAAAAAGCGCATCAAATCTTTAAAAAGTGGGTAAAAGGCCTTTGGTTTGCCCCCAATGACTTAAAAAAGGCAGCCATCGACCCGCAATTCACCAAAGGGCTTTATGCCCCATATTGGACGTTCGATGCTCAATTATATGCCGATTATTCTGGACAACGAGGCGAATATTATTACGTAACTGTAACTACGGGTAGCGGAAAAAACAGGCGCACCAGACGAGAAAGACGTACCCGCTGGTATCCGGCTTCAGGGAGTATTTCAGGATTTGTAGACGATACGTTAATTAAGGCTTCCAAACAACGCTCTGGAGTTATTCCGTCTAAAGTAGCCCATTGGAATTTAAAAGAACTACAACCTTTTGATAGTAGTTTCTTGGCAGGGTTTGTATGCGAAAAATATACAATCTCATTGCAAGATGGTCATTTAGGAGCTACCAAAGAAGCCCGAAATATAGCCGATAGTTGGGCAAGACGGGATATTGGTGGGGATACCCAACAGGTTCATTCCATCGATATGAAGTTGAGTGACGAAACCTTTAAACACATTCTGCTTCCTGTGTATGTGAGTGCTTACAAGTTTAAAGGAAAACGATATAATTTTTTCATCAATGGGCAAACTGGTGCGCTTTCCGGAAAACGACCGTACTCATTTTGGAAAATATTCTTTTTCGTACTCGGTATCCTTTTAATAATCGCTGCAATTGTCTATATTTCTAACGTATGAGGACATTAGTTATAGGTGATATTCACGGTGGATTAAAAGGGTTGAAACAGGTTTTTGAACGTATGGATTTAAAACCGGACGACCGGTTTATTTTTGTAGGCGATTATGTTGATGGATGGAGTGAAAGTGCCGAAACCATTTCGTATTTAATCGATTTTTCTGAAACGTATGAATGTATTTTTATCCGTGGAAATCACGATGCGCTGCTCTACAA
>CAJXPE010000070.1 GCA_913057965.1 uncultured Marixanthomonas sp.
CCAGATATGCACGTGGATGGAGAATTGCAAACCGATTTTGCGTTAAATCCAGAGATGCTTCAGAAAAAATTCCCTTTTTCAAAATTGGCAGGTAAAAAAGTGAATGGATTGGTGTTTCCGAACTTAGATTCAGCAAACAGCAACTACAAACTTTTAAAAGAACTCAATGGTGTTGAATCAATTGGTCCCATTATGCTAGGTATGCGAAAGCCAGTACATATTCTTCAATTAGGAGCAAGTGTTGAAGAAATTGTAAATATGGCCGCCGTTTCAGTGGTTGATGCACAACAAAAAGAGAAACGTAAAAAAGAAGCTTTAAAGCAGCAAAAAGACTAAACTTTTCATTCATTATTTTCACATTTTTAGGACTGGCAGATGGAAATAATTATGCTATATTTGAGCCTTTAACATTTTTATAACGTATGATAACCCACATTGAGGGAAAATTAGTAGAAAAAAATCCAACCGATATAGTTATAGACTGTAATGGGGTTGGTTATTTTATCAATGTTTCGTTACATACTTATTCACAACTTCCCGCTTCAGAAAACATAAAGGTATTTACCCACTTACAGGTTCGTGAAGATGCACATACCTTGTATGGTTTTTATGAAAAAGCAGAACGGGAAATTTTCAGATTGTTGGTCTCGGTTTCTGGAGTAGGAGCAAGTACGGCTCGTACTATGTTGTCTTCCTTAACCCCTGAACAAGTTAAAGATGCTATTGCAGTAGAAGATGCTACGGTTATTCAATCTGTTAAAGGAATAGGCACCAAAACAGCACAGCGTGTGATACTGGATTTAAAAGATAAAGTGCTAAAAGTAGAGGGTTTAGCTGGTATTTCTACCAGTTCAAGCAATACGAATAAAAATGAAGCGTTATCTGCTTTGGAGACATTGGGCTTTACACGCAAACAATCTGAAAAAGTTTGTGACAAAATTATGAAGCAGAATCCACAGGCAACTGCTGAAGAAATTATAAAACTAGCTTTAAAAAATTTATAACAATTGGGCGCAAAAAACTACGATTACATTTTTAACTTTTGTAAGTTATTACTACTAATAGGGGCTGTTTTTGTAACCACAAATACTGCTTTTTCACAAGATTCTACTAGCACCGGATATGCTGAAGGTAGAATGGATTTGCCTGACCCACCAAGTATTCAAGATTTATATACTTACGATCCAGTTACTGATCGTTATATTTATACTAGAACTTTAGGTAGTTTTAAAATATCGTACCCAATAATTTTAACTCCAGAAGAGTATCAAGATCTTATTCTAAAACAGGATATGAGGTCTTATTTTAAAGAAAAGATTGATGCTGCAGATGGTAGAAAAGAAGATTCTGAAGAAGCACAAAAAAACTTATTGCCAGCTTTTTATGTGAACTCTAACTTTTTTGAATCTATTTTCGGCGGAAATACTATTGAAGTAATCCCGCAAGGTTCTGTGGAAATGGACTTGGGTCTTTTATATACCAAACAAGACAATCCTTCTTTTTCACCTAGAAACCGAAGCAATTTGTCTTTTGATTTTGACCAGCGTATTAGCTTAAGCTTGCTTGGTAAAGTAGGGGAGCGACTTCAGGTTACGGCCAATTATGACACGCAGTCTACCTTTGATTTTCAAAACCAAATAAAACTGGAATATACCCCTACGGAAGACGATATCATCCAAAAAATTGAAGTAGGTAACGTTAGTATGCCTCTTAACAGTTCATTAATACAAGGTGCGCAAAGTCTATTTGGAGTAAAAACGCAACTTCAATTTGGGAAAACAACTATTACTGGTGTGTTTTCTGAACAAAAATCGGAAACGCGAACTGTTACGGCAGAAGGTGGAGCTACTGTAACAGATTATGAGCTTTTTGCTTCAGAATATGATGAAAATCGTCACTTTTTCTTAGCCCACTACTTTAGAGATAATTATGATCGCGTATTGGAGCAATATCCATTTATTAACTCAAATGTACAAGTTACTCGAGTTGAAGCTTGGATTACCAACCGAAGCAACAATACCGAAAACGTTCGTAACATTGTAGCCCTGCAGGATATTGGGGAGTCAAAACCTGAAAACGTAGGTTTAAGTGTTCCTCCAGGAGGTTTTATCAATAAACCAGGAAACTCATATCCCGATAACTCAAATAACGATTTTAACCCATTTGGTATAAATGATCCTTCCGTTCCTTCGGTATTAAATAGTTCTATCCGGGATGTTGCAACAGTACAAGCAGGGTTTGGTGGTGTTCAGGTACAGCAAGGAGTGGATTATGTGATACAGGAAAATGTAAGGAGATTACAACCAAGCGAATATACGTTACACCCTCAGTTAGGGTATATTTCATTAAACCAACGCCTTAATAATGACGAAGTTTTAGGTATAGCTTTCCAGTTTACGGTTAATGGTAAAGTATATCAAGTAGGTGAATTTTCTAATGATGGCGTAGAGGCAACGGGTACTGGTAATAATACGGGCAGCGGAGGCAATCCTAACAATCCTCCAACAGGTGGCATTGAAGGAGTTGCTCAAAACTTAGTGGTTAAAATGCTGAAAAGTAATATAACCAATGTTGAGGAACCAGTTTGGGACCTTATGATGAAGAACATCTATTCCATCGGAGCTTTTCAGTTAGAGCAAGAAGATTTCAGGTTAAATATTCTTTATACAGATCCTTCACCATTAAACTATATTACAGCTGCTCAAGGAAGTCCAAATTTTCCAGCGGCTCCTTTACCGGAAGATGTTGATAACACCACTCTGTTGCGTGTTTTTAATTTAGATAGATTGAATTTTAATGGCGATCCACAACAAGGAGGAGATGGTTTTTTCGATTTTCTGCCAAATATAACCGTTGATACTCAAAACGGACAGATTATATTTACGTCGGTAGAACCATTTGGTAAGTATTTATTTAACAAGCTGGACAATACCCCTGGCGGAGCTGAAAACTATGATATCCCTTCTACATATAATGCTAACCAAAATAAGTATGTTTTTAGAACCCTATATACTTCTACTAAGATACAAGCAGAGCAAGAAGACAGTGACAAAAACAAGTTTCAACTAAAAGGTAGCTATAAATCTACTGGCGCTGATGGTATTCCTATTGGAGCTTTTAATATTCCACAAGGCTCCGTTACGGTTACAGCTGGAGGGAGACAGTTGGTCGAAGGAGTAGATTATACGGTAAATTACCAATTAGGGAGGGTACAAATTTTAGATCCTTCTTTATTGAACTCGAACACGCCAATACAGATTTCTACTGAAAACAATACCTTATTCGGTCAACAAACAAAACGATTCACGGGATTAAACGTAGAGCATAAATTCAGTGATGAGTTACAATTTGGTGCTACTTATTTGAATTTAAACGAACGACCTTTAACACAAAAGTCTTCGTATAATGTTGAACCCATTAACAATACCATTTTTGGTTTAAATGCTAATTATTCTACTGAAGTTCCTTTCTTAACAAGATTGGTAAATAAATTACCGAATATAGATACCGATGTAGAATCGAATGTATCCCTTCGAGGGGAATTTGCATATTTAATGCCAGGAGCACCAAAAGTGTCAGACTTTGACGGAAAAGCCACTGTTTATGTTGATGATTTTGAAGCTTCTCAAACCGAATTAGACATTAGTACTCCTAATAGCTGGTTTTTAGGGAGTACTCCAGTAGGTTTTGGTGGTGAGCTTTCAAATGAATTAGCGTACAATTACAATCGTGCAAAATTAGCTTGGTATACGATTGACCCAATTTTCTATAGTAGTCAACGACCCGATGGAATTACCGACGAAGATCTTTCTTCGCCATTTAGTCGACGTATTTTCCGGGATGAAATTTTTCCTCAACAGGATATTATACAGGGGCAAACACAAGCTTTGTTTTCGTTAGATTTAGCATATTACCCTTCAGAAAGGGGTCCTTATAACTTTAACCCACAGGCGGCAGGAGGAAATACATTGCCAAATCCTGAAGATAGATTTGCGGGTATTTCTCGACAGTTAACGACTACAGATTTTGAGCGTTCTAACGTGGAATACATTCAGTTCTGGGTAATGGACCCATTTATTTACGATGAGAACAGTGGAAATACCGGTGGTACCATCAACTTTAACTTAGGGAATATTTCCGAAGACCTTTTAAAAGATGGAAGAAAACAATATGAAAACGGACTGCCAGAAAATGGAGGAGATGAAAATACCATCCCGACCATTTACGGAAAAGTGCCAACTAACCAATCGTTAGTCTATACATTTGATACGGAAGGACAACAACGTACCAATCAAGATATAGGATATGATGGTCTTGATGATGCAGGGGAAGCAGCTATGTTCTCAGATTTTGGGAGTCTAAGTGACCCGGCAAATGATAATTACCAATACTTTTTACAAGCCGATGGCGATGTGATAAATAGATATCGTCAATATAATGGGACTGAAGGGAACTCTCCAGTAGAAGTTACCAATACCAATCGTGGGTCCACAACACAACCCGATGTGGAAGACATTAACCGTGATAATACAATGAACACGGTAGATGCGTATTTTGAATATAACGTACCTGTTTTTCCAGGAATGGATAAAAGTAACAACGATTATATTACCGATGTAAAAGAAATTCAGGTTACTACACCTAACAACGAAACGATCGATGCTCGTTGGGTTCAATTTAAAATACCAATTAGCGATCCAGATCAAGCGGTAAATGGAATCTCAGATTTTCGTTCCATTCGATTTATGAGAATGTATCTTTCTCAATTTTCTGAAGCTACTATTTTACGTTTTGGTACATTAGAATTGGTGCGAGGCGATTATAGAAGATACACTCAAACCCTTGATGTTACGGGAGAAGACCCTGATATGGATGATACTGTTTTTGAAAGTGAATCGGTTAATATTGAAGAAAATGAAAATAGACAGCCTATTCCTTATGTGCTACCTCCAGGGGTGCTTCGCGAACAGTTAAATAATAATAATAATTTGATTCGTCAAAACGAACAATCACTTGCACTTCGTGTTAACGGATTAGAGCAAGGGGATGCCCGTGGCGTTTACAAAAATTTTAATGTGGATATGCGCCAGTATGAGAACCTGGAAATGTTTATCCACGCGGAGTCGCTTCAAAACGAGGCAACTTTATCAGACGGTGAAATGGTTGCGTTTATGCGTTTAGGGAATGACCTTTCTCAAAACTATTATGAAATAGAAATTCCACTTAACCCTACGATGTTTGGGGCAACCTCAAGAGAAGAAATATGGCCGGTTGAAAACAGAATACGACTTCCATTAGCGTTGCTTCAAGAAGTGAAAACACGGGTTTTAGGAGCTGTTGAACCACCCGCAGATCCTACTCAGCCTGTTTATTTTATGCAGTCAGAATTAGATCCTAATTTTTCGGGTCCTGAAAATGAAATGCGCATTGGGATTAAAGGAAACCCAAGTTTTGGTAACGTACGTACCATTATGTTAGGTATGAAAAATGCTTCAACTAGTGAAGTAGCTGGAGAAGTATGGTTTAATGAACTGCGCCTTTCTGAATTGAAAAACCAAGGCGGTTGGGCTGCTGTTGCCACAATGGATGCTAACATGGCCGATTTTATGAACATAAGTGCTACCGGTAGAAGAAGTACTGTTGGGTTTGGTTCAATAGAACAAGGGCCTAACCAGCGTAGCCGTGAAGATGTGAAACAGTACGATGTGGTGACTAACTTTAACTTAGGACAATTGCTTCCAGAAAAATGGGGTATTCAATTACCATTTAATTATGGTCGTTCGGAAGAATTAATAACTCCACAATACGATCCCGAATTCCAAGATATCGAGTTAGATGCCCGTATAGATAATACGGAGGACGAAGATGAAAAAGAAGCTATTAGACAACAATCTGTAGATTATACAAAACGACAAAGTGTAAACTTCATTGGGGTTCGAAAAGATCGGACAGGAGATAAAAAACCGATGCCGTATGATGTTGAAAACTTTACATTCTCTTATTCATATAACCAAGTAGATCATCACGACTTTGAAATTGAAGATGCTTTAGATCAAAATGTACGTGTTGGCGGGACGTATAATTATAATTTTGAACAAAAACCTTACGAACCTTTTAAAAAGAATGACTCATTATTTACAGGTAAGTACTGGCAGTTCTTAAAAGACTTTAATGTCAATTATGTACCGACGAATATTTCGGTATCATCAAATATTATTAGACAGTACAATGAACAAAAATTTAGAGAATTAAATCGATTGCCTGGTAATTTAGGGATACCTACATTGTATCAGCGTAATTTCTTGTTCGACTGGCAATACACCATTAATTATAACTTGACAAAATCATTACGATTTAACTTTACTTCATCAAACAATAGGATTGTAACAAACTACCTAGACAATCAAGGATTTGCAGATGATAGTATTGGTATTTGGGATGGCTTTTTTGATGTAGGAGATCCTAATCAACATTTCCAATCGCTTCAATTGAATTATGACCTGCCAACAGCTAAATTTCCATTCTTGAAATTCATTCGAGCTACGTATTCCTATACAGGAGATTTCCAATGGCAAGACGGAAGTGATCTGTTTAATAACATTTCGATTCCTAATAGTGATGGCACTGGAAGTCAAGTGTACGATTTGGGTAATTCTGTTCAGAATGCCAGTACCCATGCAATTAATTCTAATTTGGATATGAGCGGATTTTACCGCTATGTAGGTCTTGAAAAGAAAAAGGCCAATAGTGGAGGAGCTGGAGCTAAAGGAGGGTTAAATACTAAAAGTGGCCGAGAAGGTAGCAAAGCAGGTAAAGCTGGTGCCGAAGGGAATGAAAATGAGAAGGTGGGCAATAATGCTTTTTCTACTTCTTCTAAAGGAGGAAGTAATGTGTTAGGTAATAAAGCAGAAAATGGAACAGCTGCCTCAGGTGGTTCACTAAGCGGAGGTGATAAAGCAGTTAATTCACTTATAGGTTTAATAACTTCTATAAAAAAGATTCAGTTTAATTATCAAGAAAACCAAGGGATATTTCTTCCTGGTTATACACCGTCCATTGGCTTTATTGGAACATTACGCCCAACAACAGCGTTTACATTTGGTAGTCAAGCCGAAATAAGAGAGGAAGCTGCCCGCAAAGGTTGGTTGACCTTGTATCCTGAATTCAATGAGCAGTATACTGAAGTAGAAAATAGACAAATGGACATTCAGGTTAACGTTCAGCCTATAGAAGATTTAACCATCGACATTAACGGAAACCGGTTGTATTCTGAAAACTATGCCGAAAATTATATTGTTGAGGACGGTCAATACCGCTCGTTAACGCCTAATACTTTCGGAAACTTTAATATTTCAACCTTATTGATTAAAACTGCTTTTAGTACAAGTGATGAAAATAGCTCGGAAGCGTTTGACGATTTTAGAGAAAACAGATTGGTTATCGCAAATAGACTTGCTGAAGAGCGCTACGGGTCTAATATCCCTAGAGATTCTGTAACGGGCTTCCCAATAGGTTTTGGTAGAACGAGTCAAGATGTATTGTTACCAGCATTTTTAGCTGCCTATAAAGGAAGTGATGCCTCTAAAGAGAAGAAAGGGTTCTTGCGTGACATTCCGTTGCCAAACTGGGATATAAAATATACTGGGTTGATGAATATAGACTGGTTTAAAAAGAATTTTAAACGTTTTTCCCTTCAACATGGGTATAGAGCAGGTTACACGGTTAACCAATTTCAAAGTAATTTAGATTACGATCAAAACAATCCAGGTGCTGTGGATCAAGCAGGGAATTTTAAAAGTGAAACATTATTGACAAATGTGAATCTTACCGAACAGTTCTCTCCGCTAATTCGTGTAGATTTTGAAATGAAAAATTCTATAAAAATACTTGCCGAACTTAGAAAAGATAGAGCATTATCCCTTAGTTTTGCAAATAACTTGCTTACCGAAATTCAAGGAAACGAAATTATTCTTGGTTTGGGGTACAGGGTGAAAGATCTTACGATAGGTACTAACTTTGGTGGAAAGAAAAAAATACTTAAAAGTGATTTAAACTTTAAGCTAGACCTTTCCAGAAGGGATAACAAAACTATTATTCGTTACCTAGATATAGAAAATAACCAAACAACAGCAGGGCAAACAATATATGGGCTTCAGTTTACTGCAGATTATGCTTTAAGCAAAAATTTGACCGCCTTATTTTATTACGATCATACGTTCTCAGAATATGCAATATCAACTGCATTTCCACAAACAACTATTAGAAGCGGTATAACACTTCGTTATAACTTCGGAAACTAAATAACAAAACAAACTTTTTAAGAATTTATATTATGAATATTCCTGCAGATTTAAAATACACAAAAGACCACGAATGGATAAAAATTGAGGGGGATGTTGCCACAGTGGGGGTTACCGATTTTGCTCAAGGTGAATTAGGCGATATTGTATATGTAGAAGTAGAAACCGTAGATGAAACCTTAGACAGGGAAGAAGTTTTCGGGACTGTAGAAGCTGTAAAAACTGTTTCAGACTTGTTTTTACCCCTTTCTGGAGAGATTATTGAGTTTAATGAAAACTTAGAAAACGAACCTGAAAAAGTAAATTCAGACCCTTATGGAGATGGCTGGATGATAAAAATTAAAATATCAAATCAAGAAGAGGTTGAAGATTTATTAGATGCAGCAGCGTATCAAGAAATTATTGAAGGTTAAACCCCTTCTTTTTATAGCAGTAGCATACACAATATTTATATCTTTTGGACTGTTAATGCCTTCTCAAGGTTTACTTCCAAGTCAAGATAAAATTCCATATGATAAAATAGCACATGTATTACTAAATTGTATTTTAGTGGTACTATGGCTTTTATTTTTTTTCGTAAAAGAAAAGAAAATGATCTCGATTACAACAATATATGCTGTTTTTGGGCTTTGTTTATTGTATGGCATAATAATTGAGGTTTTACAGTATACGTTCACCACTTATCGTCAAGCCGATGTGCTTGATGTTGTAGCAAATGCAATTGGTTTGCTTGTAGGGGTTGGGCTTTTCAGAAAAATGAAAGATATTTTTTTTAACTAAATATGATTTAAGTTTTCAATTGAACTATAAATTCTATATTTTAGCAACAGATTAAACACTCTATTATGGAACCGAAGAAAAATCCGAAAGCGAACATGAATCGCAGAAGCACATTGTTCTTTCAAATAGGAATGATATTGATGCTTTTTTTGGCTTGGCAAGCTATTGAATGGAAAACGTATGATAAGTCAGACCTTGATGCCGGAATGGTCGATGTTGGTGACGACCTTGAAGAAGAAGTGCCAATTACACAACAGTTAACACCGCCACCGCCACCACCTCCACCGCCACCAGCACCGGAAGTTATAGAGGTTGTTGAAGATGAAGAAGAAGTGGAAGAAACCATAATAGAATCTACCGAAGCAAATCAAGAAGAAGAAATTGTAGAAGTAGAAGAAATTGTAGAAGAGGAAGTAGAAGAAGAGATTGCAGATGTACCTTTTGCTGTAATTGAAAATGTACCGGTTTACCCAGGTTGTGAAAACGAGAGCAGTAATAACGCCAAAAAAAGGTGTATGTCTGAAAAAGTACAAAAATTTGTACAGAAAAAATTCGACACTGAACTTGCAAACGATTTAGGATTGGATGGAAAACAACGAATATTCGTTCAATTTAAGATTGATAAAAGTGGAGATATCGTAGATGTTAGAGCTCGTGCTCCACACCCAAGATTAGAAAGAGAAGCGATAGATGTTGTAAAGTCATTGCCTAAAATGACACCTGGAAAACAAAGAGGGAAAGCAGTTGGAGTATTATACTCATTGCCTATCTTGTTCCAAGTACAAAACTAATAGCTATTTTAATAGAGATACAAACGCCTTCAGAAATGAAGGCGTTTTTTTATTGTAATAATCTTGTTTTTAGGTTTTACTGTCTATATAAAATGTAAACCTGTATAGGTTCAATTCTTATAACGATTAAAAAAGTATTGAAAGATGGGTTTTTTATTATCCTTTTCAGAAGAGGAAAAAACCGTATCTTTCAACAAAATTTTTAGCCTACATGAAGCGTTTTATTTCACTTTTGCTTGTATTGGTTTGCCTCCCAATAGCCGCACAAACAACAACAGGAACCTTTGAAAAATATCCGGTTTTTCCTGAATGTGAAAACGAATCTATAGCGACACTTCAACATTGTTTTGAAACAACATTACGATCTAAAATATATTCAAATTTCAATATTCCTGAAATTGTTGTACAAGAAGACTACACAGGAAAAGTAGCCGTTTTTTTTGAGGTCACTAAAGACGGGGAGTTTAAAGTGCTTTATGTTGATGCTATTTATACCGAACTGAAGGAAGAAACAAGACGCATTTTTGAAGAACTCCCGAAGATAAAACCTGCTACCTATAATAGCAATCCGACATATGTGCAGTTTACGATGTCTATTCCTGTCCCTATTAAAGCTGTGCCTATTCAGCTAGAAGATGAAGCGACTGTTTCTGAAGCTAAAAAAGTGGAAACTTTAAAAAATGAATACGAAGAAATTAAAAACCTACCGTATGAAAATGAAGAATACAGCAGCCAAATAAATATTCCGTTTTCTCATCATAGCTATAGTTTGTTCGATCCTGCTTTAAACCGGGTAGGGCAAAATAACCATACAGCGCAAAAACCTTTTATTTATTCTGAAGTGAATAAATATTATGATTTTGAAGCTGAAAATGAAAAGCTTTTAAAAGATAAATCTTCTTGGTTTGGGCGAAAATTGTGGAACGAACACTTGGTTACTATTAAAGGAAAAGACTATTGGATTACATTAGATGCAGGAGTTGACTTGCAGGTAGGGAAGGATTTTGAAGCTGAACTTAAAACATATAATAATACCCGTTTGGTCTATACTCAAGGAGGTATAGGTAAAAACTTCAACTTTTTTGCCGTAATATATGAAAGCCAAGGGCGGTTTGCTGATTATTTTAATCGGTTTGCTAGAGCCCGTAAACCCGATGGAGGTGCTCCAGCCATAATACCAGGACGGGGAATTGCTAAAAAATTTAGAAGTGACTCTTTTGATTATCCTATCGCAACAGGACATATTTCATACTCACCCTCAAAAACATTCAATTTTCAGTTAGGGCATGGTAAAAACTTTATAGGAGATGGATACCGTTCCCTTTTGGTAAGTGATAATGCAAGTCCGTATCCGTATTTTAAAATAAATACGACATTCTGGAAACTAAAATACACCAACACCTGGACGTCACTTCGCGATGTAAGGCCTGAGGTTACCGCAGATGGATCGTACCGCACAAAGTTTATCGCAAATCATTACTTGAGCTATAACGTCACCAAGCGGTTGAATATCGGCTTATTTGAATCGGTAGTTTGGCAAAACGATAATGACCGTGGGTTTGATTTTAATTATATAAATCCCGTAATATTTTACAGGGCTATTGAGTTTTCCACCGGGGCAAGAGGAGGAAATGCTTTAATTGGACTTACATCAAAATATAAATTTACGGATCGTATTAATGCATACGGACAAATGATTATAGATGAATTTTCTTCTAGTGATATTTTTGGCGGAGAAGGGAGCTATAAAAATAAAATTGGCTACCAAATAGGAGCCAAATATTACGATGCTTTTGGGGTAGGAGGATTGTACTTGCAAGCTGAGTACAACCGAGTACGGCCTTATACCTATTCACATAACTCTGTAATTTTAAATTACGGACATAATAATCAATCTCTTGCGCATACTTTGGGTGCTAATTTTTCAGAATTTATTACAATAGCACGCTACCAAAAAGGACGCATTTTTGGTGATTTAAAGTTTATATTTGCCAAACGTGGATTTGAATTCAATACAGAAGATGATAGTCTTTTTTATGGCGGAAATATCTACGGAACAGAAGATAACCGAGTGTCAGAGCTTGGTAATGAAGTAGCGCAGGGAAACACCACAGATTTTTTTCACGGAGAACTTCAGGCTGGATACCTAATAAACCCAGCCACCAACTTAAAAATTTATGCAAGTTTAATTGTTCGCGATTTTAAACCAGAAATTGACACTGAAACCGTCTTTGAAAATCAAACTACTTGGTTAAACTTCGGCCTACGGACTGATTTATTTAATTGGTATTACGATTTTTAATTATCCTTTTTCTCTTTCTGCTGCTGCTTATATTTATCTTGCAAGCGTTCTTCCATGCTTTGCTTGTCAACAGGACCGTTTTCTTTTTTAATTTCGTTATATATAGTTGTTAGTATTTTATCGGTAGAAATAAAGCCTTCTCCATATCCTTTTTTATCATATTTCGATGTGATTTCTTTCATACCTATAACCTCTTGAAGTGATTTTTCCTTGGTATACTGAAAACGTACTTGTTTGTAGATATCATTTAGCATATTAATAGTAAACTTGATGTCGTTAACAGTTCCTAAATCACCGTGACCGGGAATAATTTTAGTGTCTTCATTTGCCATCATTTTAATTTTTTGCAATCCTTTTAAGTATCCTTCTACCGAACCACCACTTTTTGTATCAATAAAAGGGTAGCCTCCATTAAAAAAGACATCGCCTGTGTGAATTACATTGCTCTTTGGGAAATAAATGGCTACATCGCCATCGGTATGGGCGTTTTCTATATGAAAAGCTTGTATGGTTTCATTGTTATGATGAAACTGTAATTTTTCAGTAAAAGTAACCATAGGCAAAGCAGAATCATCAATTTTCTTTTGATCGGAATTTACAATACCCGCAAGTCGCTCCCGTGCATTTTTGTGTGAAAAAATAACAGCTCCTTCTTTATTAAGTGCTGTATTTCCGCCGGTGTGGTCACCGTGAAAGTGGGTGTTGATGAGCATTTTTATAGGCTTTTTACTTATTTGTCTTATGGCTTTAAGAATGTCTTCTGAAAGCTCAGCATATTGAGAGTCTATCATTAAAACAGACTCTTTCCCGAAATTTAAGCCAATATTCCCTCCTTTACCTTTTAGCATGTAAACATCCTTGTTTGCTTTAACAATTTTAAGGTTTGTTTTTTCACCAGAGTCGGTTTGTGAAAAAATGATACCAGTACAAAATAGAAGAAAAGTGAGGGTAATTTTTTTAATATTCATCTTTTATGGATTTTATTGGGTCTGTCTCTTATACACATCTGACGCTGCCGACGACC
>CAJXPE010000071.1 GCA_913057965.1 uncultured Marixanthomonas sp.
TGATTTATTCCCTAAAAGTCTTGACAAAACCCACTCTATCCATTGTGCGATGCACGAAAGAAAAGAACAAACACCCCTTAAAATTTAATCTGAATTGAAAAGGGAAATATTAATCAAGCCTGTAAAGGGCATTTAAAACAATGTATTATGAGTACTATTAGAAATCACGTACAGTTGATCGGAAACGTTGGCCAAGAGCCACAAATCACGAACCTTGAAAGCGGCAAAAAGGTAGCCCGTTTTTCACTCGCCACCAATGAGTATTACAAAGATACCAATGGCGAAAAAGTTCAAAACACCGAATGGCACACGATTGTAGCCTGGGGCAAAACTGCCGAAATTATCGAGAAATATGCCGGAAAGGGTAAGGAAATCGGGGTAACGGGAAAATTGAAATCCCGAAGCTACGAGGATAAGGACCGTATCAAAAGATATGTTACCGAAGTGGAAGCCAACGAAATCCTTTTACTTGGAAGTAAAGACAAGTAGAATTTAAAATTAAAGAGGGCGTAACCGTCTAAAGATGCGCCCTCTTTTTCATTATTAACTCCATAAATAGAAATCAAAATGAAAGCACAAGTTAACGAAATTCAAGGGGGTTTACAACATTTTCACGGTTCGGAAACCATATTTCAAATCCCATTATTAAAAACCCGATACACCAACGGACTGAAATATTTGGCGGAAGCTGCGGAATGTTTTTGGCTGATTACCGATACCTCCGCATTTGCCAAAACCTTGATGGATAAAACCTATTTTGTAACCATCGACTTTAAAAGATTGCCCAAGGAAAGACAGGATTATTCTGGGTACGAAGCAGAGATTATTTACAGCGATGGAAACGGGAACATTTTTGGAAAACACGGTTATCGGATAACGGATTTTCCATTGGATGAACTGCGGTTGTTTTTTGTGGATAATACGCTGATGTTACCAAGCGAATATTAACCCGTTCAAAAACCTAAAAGTTATGATCTATCTAAATTTTTCAGACCTGAACGGGGAAGCCCAAGAACGCCTTTTGGAAAGTTCAAAAAAGGACGTTGAGCAAAAATTTGGCGATGATATCCGAAATTACGCAAAGGAACATTGCACCAATTTTGAGGTGATGATCGAAGAGGAAGCACTACGGAATCTGTACAGTTATACCTATGTGTTCAATATCTGAAATCTGCTAAATAAGAACGGAAAGGCCTTTGAAATTTCAAGGGTCTTTTTTCATTCTGTTGGCATCAATTCAATAAAAAGCCTTATCTTTATTTCGCTGAAATTCAGCATTCAATTTTACGCAGGGGTATCCATTTTTTGACTTTCGCCGATAACCCTGCCCATCGAAAAATCACATAACGGGAAATTTTTTCCTGAAATTGGCAATTGGCATTTAGCCAAATTGTACGAAATTTTTGTCCCGCCGGGCGGGACGAAAAGGAGTAGCAAGAGGGTAACACGCGTTGCGGTGTTACATGTTTTATTTTTATTTTAATCTATTGATTATTAGGTGTTTAATATTAATCAAGATTTTAAAATTTCTACAATTTGCGTCAAATACCTTTGAAACACTTGTAAACAGGGATGGATTTACGTCAAATCTTCAAAAAAGCGAAAGAAAATGGACTCATTCATCACCATCCGATTTAAACGGAAAACCGCCAAACGGTTTCAAGAATTTTCCAAAATGCATTTTAAAACACATACGGAAGCAATGGAGACCATACTCGATTTTTTCTTCTATAATGAGATTTCACCAAAGGAAAACCTAGGGCCGACCGGACGTACCATCGAAGCCAAACTCCTCAAAAGGATCAATGCCGTTATCGCCATTATGCGCGACGTGGAAAAAACACAAACCAAACCGACCGTAGCCATGCTACAATCCCTTTTTGAAGTGGAGGAACCCAAAAAGAAACCGCTGATTCTGGAAAAGAAACATGCTGAAGAAAATAAAGAAATCAGATTCCGGGAAAAGAAAAATACTACCGGCGAACTTTAAAATCTTGGACTATGTACATCACCATTACACCTCAAAATTTAAGTAAGAATTTCTCGCAGAGTTCCAAAGATTTTGTTGGCTATCTAGAGAAAGAAAATGAAGGTCTGCAAAAAGAGGAAATGGAACACTTTTTTAATCAATACGGTGACGAGATTTCAGCTGAAGAAGTGGTCAAAGAAATAGATGGAAACACAGCTAAACTGAAAAAGAAAGAACCAAAATTCTACTCCATCACAATCAGTCCTTCCCAATATGAATTGCGAAAACTTCAAAACAGTAGTACCGATTTAAAAAAATATACCCGTGAACTGATGAAGGACTATGCAGCAGCTTTCAATAGAGAGATCAACGGACAACCCGTAAGCATAGATGATATAAAATATTATGCAAAGATTGAACAGCAACGAACGTTCAAGGGAACAGATATTCAAATCAAAGAAAACCAACCGTATGCCACCCAAATACTTCAGCTCAAAACTCAAATCAAAAACATCCGAGAAGGAAGGGCTCAAGGAACTATCAATAGTTTACAGAAAAAAATTGTCAAGTTGGAAAGAGATGCACCGCACCAATTAAACGGCAAACGGATTGTTCAAGGAATGGAAAAACCGGGAAACCAAAGCCACATCCATATCATTGTGAGCCGTAAAGATGCTTCCAATTCAGTCAGTCTCTCCCCCGGGAGTAAATACAGAGCTTCCGAAGTGGAGATGCACGGTAAAAAAGTGAAGCGGGGCTTTGATCGGGATGCTTTTTTTGTCCAAGCTGAAAAGACTTTTGACAAGACTTTTGGCTACAAACGCAACTTTGTAGAAACCTATAATGCACGCAAAGACTTTATAAAAAACCCAAACCGATATTTTGCTGCATTGATGAACTTGCCCGCCAATGAAAAGGCAATGGCGTTTAAAATGATTTCAAAATCCGGACTGCCAATTGCTCCCAGTATTCCTGTAAGTCAAGCGCAAATTGCCCTCCGGGTTTTTAAACGGTTACGGCGTGGCGCCGAAGTGGCCATCAAATCAAGTTCCATCGGAATCTAAACGTATGCAATTAGACAATCTCATAACTATACTTTTACCTATTGGTTTAGCCAGTATCGTTTTCTATGTGATGTTTCGCATAAGCAAGCATGCCTTCCTTTTGAATAACTTACTGCTTTTATTTTTTGTATGTTCTATTTCTGAAGGAAAGGAAATAGCCCCCACCCTACTTTACTTCGCCTGTCCGCTACTATTAATTAATACGGTTCTATATGTTTTCCTGCATAAATCAGAAAAAACCCTAAAGAGTAACCGTACCTATCAAGTCAATTTCGCTACTACCCGAGGAAACTTCAAACTGGATAATATCAAACGGGGGGCGTCCATCATCGGTTCCGCCGGAAGTGGTAAAACAGAAAGTGTAGTATACGGGTTTTTAAAGCATTTTAAAAAGTACAATTTCTGCGGAATTATCCACGATTACAAAGATTTTGAACTTACAGAAATGGCATATCCCCTTTTCAAGGATAGTGATATCCCATTTAAGGTCATTTCCTTCGATAAAATCATTCACAGGGTCAATCCTATCGCGCCAAGGTATTTAGAGAATGAGGAAAGCGTAAATGAAGTTTCAAGAGTATTGATTGAAAATCTTTTGGAGCAACGGGAAAGTGGAACCACCGGTACCACCAAATTTTTTAATGACGCCGCAGAAGGATTGATCGGTGGCTTAATTTGGAAATTGAAAAGTACCTACCCACAATTCTGTACCCTGCCCCATTTGATAGCGGTGTATCAACTATTGGACACCGATAGCCTGGTCCGGTTTTTGGAAACCAACACTACATCACGGGCAATGGCAGATGCATTTATTAGTGGTAAAGATTCCGATAGGCAGACCGCTGGTGTCAAAAGCACCTTGGCCAATGCCCTTAAGCGCATTAGCACACAACGAATCTTTATGGCACTTTGTGCCGATGAAGTACCATTGAATATTAATAATAAAGATAATCCTGCCATCATTTCGGTAGTGAACAATCCCAAATATGATACATCCTATTCGCCGGTAATCGCCACCATTATTCACACCATTACCAAACAAATGAGCCTGCGCAGTCAAAGACCGTCCTTTCTATTAATGGAAGAGGCTCCTACCCTACGCCTGTTGAACATGCACCGTATTCCGGCAACCTTACGGAGTTATGATATTGCCACCATCTACGTAATGCAGGACAAAATTCAAAATGATATGATGTATGGCGATAAGGCGAGCAAAGCTATTTTGAGCAATCTATCCTATCAGTTTTTTGGTAAGGTAAACGACCCGGATACCGCCAAATACTATGAACGTTTCTTTGAATTAGTTAAACAACCAACCAAAAGTATAAGTAAAGCAGCAAATTTTTTCAAATCAGACACCCGAATTACAAAAGGAGAAAAAGAGGTTTCTAAAAGGAGGGCTGACACTTTCTTTAGACTCAAACAAGGTGAATTTGTCACCTTTGCTGATGGGAAAGATAAGAAGGTACGGTTTCGTTTATCTAAAATTCAAAGAGCAATTCCTAATAAATCCAAACAGTATTTTCAGGCAGATTTAGCGGCTAATTTTAGACGGGTATATGATGAGGCGAAGTCAATATTTGAAAGATAAACATATTCTAATAAATACTTAAGGGATTATAATATGAAAGTAGAAAGTATTTTTGAAAACTTAATGACTGTTAAATTTTACGTAAATTGTACCACTTAATTAAATCCTCAGAAATTATTATGCGCATAGATATTGCAGGAAAAGTTCGTGAAAAAAAATTAGCCAGCAATAAAGCTTTACTGCCATTATTCGAAGCTCTTGTAAATTCTATACACGCTATTGAAGAGCTTAAATCTGAGAATCCAGGTCTAATTGAAATAGAGGCTGAAAGGCTTCCACAAGAGAATTTAGGTAGTGAAATCAACGATTCTGATTTTGAAAAGAAAAAACCAATTATTGCATTTAAAATAACAGATAATGGTATTGGATTCAATCCAGATAACTGGGATTCTTTCAATTTAGCTCATTCCAGTTATAAATATAATAAGGGAGGAAAAGGAATTGGTAGAATCACTTGGTTAAGGGCTTTTAGTAGCGTAGAAATAGATAGTATCTATCGTCAAAATGGTCATTACAACCGTCGCAAATTTGAGTTTAAAATTAGTAAAGATGGAGTAGAAAATCCACAAGATTATAGAGTAGACGAATCAACCCCTGAAAGACGCACTACTGTTTATCTCAAAAATTTAAACGAGCGATTTCAACAATGGACTAATAGCGACATAGAAGATATTGCTATTAAAATCATAGAGCATTGTTTTAGTTTCTTTAGGGAATCTAATTGCCCAAGAATAATTCTAAAGGACAACTATGACGAAATTGTAGTAAATGATTATTTCAAAAATTACACGCGTAATTCTCTTGACAAAAAGAGCGCAAAGATAAAAGGTCAGAAGTTCGATTTTGAGGTGGTTAAAATGTACACCTCTAAGCCCGATAATAAAGTTCATTATAGAGCTCATCGTCGAGAAGTAATGAATGATAAGTTGACAGACTTTATACCTGAATTGAAGCAGCCTCTAACTGATGATGAAGGGGAAAAATTCTCTTTAGCAGTTTACGTTTCAAGTGATTATTTGGACAATAAAGTAAACGAAGAGCGTACTGAGATATCATTTTCCAAAGCAGACGAGTTTTTTCCAGATGAAATAGAAAAAATAGAGGTTAGTGAAAAGGCTGTAGAAATTGTTCGAGAGATCTATCAAAAATATATCAATGTTATAGAACAAGACCGACTTAAAAACATTAGGAAATTTGTAAGTAGACATCCCAGGTATCGATATTTAGAAAAGTATAAACTTAAAGAGCTAAAAAAGATTTCTTCAAATCTAGGTGGAAAAAAGTTAGAAATTGAACTCTTTAAACTTCAAAATGAACTAGAGAGGGACGTAAAGCGTGAGGCAAACAAGATGTTAGAATCTATTAAGGAAATTGACCATAAGGCTGCATTTGATGAAACTCATGCTGATTTATACAATAAGATTATTGAAGTTGGCAACTCTAAACTTGCAGAGTATGTTGTACACAGGTCTTACATTTTAAAGCACCTGAGTAAGCATCTAAAAAAATCTAAGAACGATAAATATTCAAAAGAGGAAATTATACACAATCTTATTTTTCCTGTAAAGAAAACATCTGATGAAATTCAACTAGAAGAACATAATTTGTGGGTAATTGATGAAAGATTAGCCTTTCACGATTATTTAGCATCAGATATTCCATTTACAAGTATCGAAAGGACAGAATCTACGTCGCTGAAAAGACCTGATTTAGTAGTGTTTAACAAAGCTCATTTACTTAATGAAAGTGATAACTATTCTTCAATTATAATTGTTGAATTTAAAAAGCCGATGAGAGATGATTATAGTGAAGCAGACAACCCTATAACCCAAGTATTGAATTATGTTATCGAAATTCAAGAAAACAATGCTTTAGACGCTAATGGTCGTCCAATAAATGTACGAAAAGGGACACCATACTATGCCTACATAATTTCAGACTTAACATCAAAATTAAGATCATTAGCTAAAAAAGCAGGTTTTACTGCACATCCAGATAATCAAGGTTTTTTCTCCTACAATAGTAATTTTGAACTTTACATAGAAATTATAAGTTTTGATAAAATGGTCAAAGATTCTAAAAAGAGAAATCAGATTTTATTTGATAAACTTAACCTACCTACCCTGTAATATCGAATTGTCGCCAATTCCCAATTATAGTTTTCCTAATTCGAAAATGTCTAGCGTCTAGTGGTCGTTAGCCAAATTTATTTCCCCGATTTAATATCACTATCTTTACTGTCCGATTTTATTTAAATAATGACCGAAACAAACCGCATAGAATACAAACGAGAACTTTCCAATGGACTTGAAAAAGAAGTTATTGCTTTTTTAAACTATCGCGAAGGCGGTATCATCTATATTGGTATTGATAAGGAAGGGAGCACTTACGGTTTGGCTGATGCGGATGGCGACCAATTAAAAATTAAGGATAGATTGAAGAACAATGTCCGTCCTTCAGCTTTGGGTTTGTTTGATATTGTAAGTGAAGAACGAGATGGCAAGAATGTCCTGAAAATCATTGTGGCGAGTGGTCCTGAAAAACCATATCATCTCAAAAAATATGGGATGAGCGAAAAGGGTTGTTTTATCCGTCTGGGTTCTGCAGCTGAGCCAATGCCACAAAAAATGATAGAGGAGCTGTTTGCCAAACGTACCCGAAATTCCATTAGTAAGATTAGGGCAGGTCGTCAGGATTTAAGTTTTAGCCAGTTAAAAATTTATTACGAAGAATCTGGACATAGTCTTGGTAAAGCCTTTGCAAAGAACTTGGAATTACTTACAGAAGATGGTGAATTCAATTATGCTGGCTATCTTTTGGCTGATAAAAACAATACTTCTATTAAAGTTGCCAAATATTCTGGTACCACCCGAACAGACTTAATCGAGAGTAACGAATATGGTCACGAATGTTTGGTAAAAACTACCAAACAAGTGATAGATAAAATTGCCGTCGAGAATAGAACCACCACGAAAATCACAGCCAAGCAAAGACAACAGGCTAACCTCTGGAATCCCATCGCATTGCGCGAGGCCATTATCAATGCCTTTGTCCATAATGATTATACTAATGAAATCACCCCAAAGTTTGAAGTTTTCAGCGATAGAATTGATATTACTTCATCAGGTGGTCTTCCAGAAGGATTAAGCAGACAGGAGTTTTTTGAAGGTTTTTCAGTCCCACGTAATAAAGAGCTGATGCGAATTTTTAAGGATTTGGAACTTGTAGAGCAATTAGGTTCAGGCATCCCTCGTATTTTGGAATATTATGGAAAAGAGAGTTTTAGTTTTTCTGAGAACTTTCTTAGAATGACTTTTATGACTAAAGCAACTGCTATTAAAAAAGGTGATGTAAAAGACAGTCAAATAGATAGTGTAACAGGTGGTGTAACAGGTGGTGTAACAGGTGGTGTAACAGATGAAGTGATTGATGCTACTGCAACACTTACTAAAAGACAAAAAGAGGTTCTTAAACTTATTACTACAAACCCTTTTATAACTTATAATGAAATAGCTGAAGCTTTAAGTATTAATGTATCTGCTGTCGGAAAACACATAACTGCCATTAAGAACAAAGGCGTTTTGATACGTCACGGCGGTACGCAGGGTTATTGGGAAATTACCCTCAATAAAAACTAAAATACCTATTAGAGCAATTCTTTGCTTGTCACTTTTCATAGGCTGTTTTCTTTGGGAGGTTTAAAAAATCATCTTTTTTCCATCGCAAGTATTATTATATTTCACTGAGGTTAATTCGCCGTCAACAGCTTCATCTAAAATTTCTGTGTCAATATCTTTATCAGAATTTCGACATCATATTTTGTTTGATGATCAAATTGGCATAACCTTCTGAAATGATATTTTTTTAGGGTAATCCAAATTTTAAAAAAAGCTTCCCGCCATAACCTTGAAGGTTTCAGAAGGGATTTTTTATATTTTCTGAACAAAAAGGCAACAAAAGTATTACCAAATGACTATTCTATTTAAAGTATAGTACTGTTAATTTGGGTAATTGATATATCTATGTGATATTTTAAGTTCAATATTGCGTTCGCCATCTTTTTCTTTCAATTCTAAAATCGCCCTACGATCGTTGGACAATGAGAACTTGGGCATGACATAAACAAACCGTACCATTTGATTTTTAATAATCTTACTAGGTAAACTATGTTTGTACAACGCTTCTTTATACAACCGCTGTAATGATTTTCTCTTTCCTTTTTGTCTTGTCTCGATTGAAAAATTCAAAAAATTCAAATCGTAATCTAAAGTAGAATTGTTTTTAATCTCAATAACGAAATACGATTCATCCTTATCAAAAACAATATTCTCAACGGTTAGGATAATCCCTTCGTTTCGTTTCTTAATCCGACCTATGCGCTGTTTTCTATTGAGAAGATACGAGCAGAATTTTTGGTAATAATAGGTTCTGTTATCTATACTTTCTTCAGAATTTACAGTCTGAACCGAATCACATAAAGTGGGTCTTTCATTACCGATACTCCCTGATAACGGAATGAAATAATTGAGCTTCGATATCCTCTCTTTATATCTTATGATATATGAAAAAACAGCTCCATTTTTATTTATTACCAAAAGGTTGCTTTCTTTTCCGGGCTTAGCCTGAAGCAGTCCTAAATATTGTTCGTTTTCACGGTTATAGGTAAATGCAAAATTATCTGAACCGGTTATGCCTTGGCGTATGGGTTCGGGAAAAAAAAGTGCCACATTTTTGGTGTCGTTGGCATAAATAGTGTCGAGAATATTTGCTGTTTGTGCTGTAGCCTGTAGCGAGCAGATTCTAAGTGAGAAACCTAAAATCAACACCGTTATTATTAAATTTATTGCTCTCATAATTTTGGTTTTAATATTAATCTGTAATTGTTCAATACCGTTACTTTTACGTTTCGGTTGCTGCGCCGTAGCACCTTTGTAATACCACTGACCTGTGGGACAGTAGGGATGTTAATGTCACCAATAACATCGTCCAAAACTTCAGTGGTTGCTTCTGCCCGGAAATTGTTTTGCACATAAATGCCTTCACTGCCATCCAGCAAATCAAATGCTTTGAGTTCTGTGGGATGATGATCGATGTTTTCAATCTCAATCAAGGCCCGGTTGGGCTGAAAGCTTATAAACCCAAAAACAAGAGTGTTCTTTTTTATCAACTTGCCATTTATCAGAGCCTCTTTGGTAAGACGCATTCGCAGTCTCGTGTTTGCTTTTACGACCTGATCACCATCTACGACCACATAAATGAATGCATCCGTATTGCCAAAGTTTGAAATCGCATTGGGTTTTGGAGAGGCTGCAAAAAATAATTGATGATTGAGTCCCAATTCCTTAACTTGAATTTTTTGTTCCCTTTTCACTTCAGCAGAATCAACTTTTACTACTTCTTTTTGAATCGCTTTTTTCCGTTCAAAATTTTGATACCGCTTCTCTGAATATTGAATTTTCCCAGCATTATATATACTATCTACGATACGTTTCTTTTCCCTTTCTGGTAAATCTGGATCGTAGAACCCCGAGGAATCAATCAGTTTTTCATCATAGATACTGGGGGCATTGTTTTGACGCACTTCCTTTAAATCGTTTATGGCATCCAATTTAGAATCGTACTCTTTTTGGTTTTCTTCCAAATCTGGCACTAAGGTCTGTTTAAGGCTTTCTGTTTCACTTTCATCGTCGACCATAACCATTACAGAATAGGAAATCAGGAATAGGAAAATTACGGCCAGTACCGATGCAAATACTATTTTATTCTTTTCTATTTTCATCAGATAGTTTTTTTAAAGTTTTTTCGAAGTAATCTGTAATCAACAACCCGTGTGGGTTATTCGGAAAGTTCCGGTCAACCACAATTAAATTTCCGGTTGAAACCAATTCATAAGTGTCGATGACAGACCCTCTGTTGATTTCAAAAATGGTAGTCGTCGTAAAACCATATCTACCATTATTATCGCTGACCTTGGAATCAATGCTCAGTACTTTTTGAACTAGTGAATACTGCAGCAACCTATTATAGACACCATCGGCTTTCTTCTGACGGTAGAGATTGTCCACAGAATTATTGCCTAGCCACAATGCCTTTTCTATATTGCGTTCATAATTGCTCGCATCAATATTATAGAAATAAGTATGGAACAAATTTAAATGTGCGAGAGCTTCTACCTTGAAATTTTCTTTTTGGGTCACGAGTTTCAGTGGAATGATACTGCCATCGGTATTGATGGCAAAAGCACTGTTGAGTGCTTTTTTATTGATATGAAAGACCATCCAAACTGAAAAGACACTGGACAACAAAGCACAGGCAACCACTGCCAATACTATAAATCGGTTTAATTTTAAGATTTTATATATATCCTTGTAAGGTGTTTTCATTCTTTATGGATTTAGTTCGTAAATAATCTGAGCGTAAAAGAAGTAGCGCGTCTATACAATTTGAATTTCAGGAAGACGATAAAGCCAACTGAACCCAATTGAACGACTGGTGCAAAAAAGCCTTGGCCAGTATTGGTTCCAAATAGACTTACCCAGAAATTGGTGTTGATTTCGGTATATAGTGCATTGATAAATATATTAACCAAGAAGAAGGCCGGCACCAACATATAAACAGCTGCGTACAATTTAAAAAATGTATAGGCCAGTGAACGGAACTTTTCAAAGACGGCCAGACTAATAACCAATGGGAAGAATGCTTGCATGATACCCAAAAGAAAAAAACGTTCTGCCAAGAAAAGTGGATAGATGAACAAATCCAATATCCAAAGAATCGTACTTAAGATGAAGGCCAATATTCTAAAACCATATAACGGGGTTACCAGTGCCTCATACAAAAGCGTCATAGCTGATCTTGCGGCATCAAAAACACTTACATCTTCCTCTAAAGGAATATCCTGTAGCTGTAAGGGAAGCAATGCAGGTGCAGTCCCTCTGTATTGCCCTTCAATGGCAACTAAAATACCATCGAAAAACCCCAATACCTGAGTTGAGAATATGACTAAGAGGACAATTGCAAAATTCTTGGCCAGTTCCCCAGGGCTCAATCCCCAAGTGTAACCATCCTTATCCACAACGCCTTCATTGTATTTTTTTAGGATATTGACCAAAAAAAACAGTACGGCAAGTGTTTTCATTCCCGCAATGGTATATTGCGAGAAGTCGCTGTTTTGAATTGTTTGGAATACAGTATCTATGTACTCAAGTCCTATCCCTAAAATGATGGTTGCGGTCATTTTTAATATCCGGTTTCTCTTTTGTTGATTTTGTCCTGCATTTTTCTGAAAGAGATTATATCTCGGTACCTTTTGGTACGTACTGTGATATTTGAAACCATCTCTTTCGATTCTTTTTCTTTTTTCTTTAGTATTTCGGTACGCTCGGCATCGCTCATTTTGAGATAATCGCTCGAGAGAATTTCATCAATAAAGTCCATAGTGTCCAATGAATTTTGGACTATCGTCTCAAATGATTCTGTTACTAGGGAAATTTCTTCCGGTTTTATATAAGGCGAATTAAGAATATCCTGTAGGTCATGTTGCATTACCTGGATTAGGCGTTGATTATCCCTTCCGATTTCTTCCACAGCTTTAAGTTGACGTACTACATTCGAAACTTTTTCGATGCTCTCTTTGGCGTCTTTCAAGAACTTGACGGATTTGATAAGCTGTGCAGTCTGCTTCCCAGATTCTACCAATTGTTTTACCAAACTTACAAAGTTGGTATTGTCATATACGGGCATTCCTTGGCACGCAGCGCGTGCAGGCAATAATAGAATGATTGCCGTTGCGATAATTAAAATTTTTGTCTTCATAATATTAGATTTTAGATGTGAATTCTTTTATGGCGTGTTCCATATTTTTTGTTCTATTATAGATAGCTATTATAGCTTCGTTCTCCTGTCCATCTGTTAGATAGGCCGCATATACCTCTTTCGGAACTTCGAGACGGAAAATGTTGCTTTCCCTTCCGATCTTGATGAACATTTCGGTGTACTTGCGTGGCCCGGAAAGGTTGTTCTTGATGGATTTTAATTGGTTGAGATCATGACTGGATAGATTGAGCCTTTTGACCAATTCGTCATAGCCTTTTTCGTTGTTCAGGCTATAGATTACTTGAGTGTTTTCCAATATGCTTGCCGATGTGGAGTTTTTGGGCAATTGATTGATGGATTGTAAAATAATCCCAATGGCACCATTCTGTTTACGAA
>CAJXPE010000072.1 GCA_913057965.1 uncultured Marixanthomonas sp.
ACGAGATGTAGAGAGGTCTCGTGGGCTCGGAGATGTGTATAAGAGACAGGTTATTTACAAGGAGCCATGGTAACCGCAGGTGTGATTGCAATTGTAATTTTATTACACTACGGAACAAAAATTAATCCCGTTGTACTGTTTTGGGTGGCGTTTATTTTTACACGACCTTTTGGTGCAACCTTTGGTGATTTACTCACAAAACCAACTGCTAATGGAGGTTTAGATTTGGGAACGATTCCTGCCACCTTAGTAAGTATTGTGCTTTTGGGTATTTTGATTTTATATAGCCATAAAAAGAAACTGGTGTAACATAAATATCAATTTTATGCAAATTGCTATTAAGTTAAAGGGAACACCATCTTAATATCACTCCGCTCATAAGGCACTTCAGCTTCTTGTTCCACTTCAACAAACCCGAATTTTCTATAAATATAAATAGCATTTTCCAGCTTTGTATTGGAGTATAAAAAGAGCTCTTTAAATTGATTTTCTTTAGCGAAATCAATGCAGTATTGCATTAATTTTTGACCAATTTTCTTGCCTCGTTCGTTGGGTGAAACAGCCATTTTGGTAAGTTCAAAAGCGCCTTCTTTCTTCTTTAAAAGAGCTACAGTACCTAGAACGTTATTATTTTCTATGGCAAAAAAGATGTGGCCACCAGGATTTAAAATGTACTTGGCCGGGTTACTTAATACTTCTCGGTCAAAATCTTCAACATAGAAGTACGTTTCCAACCATTCTACATTTAGGTCGTAAAAGGCTTGAGCATATTGTGGCTCGAAAGATATTATTTTCATGAGGCGATACAGTCTGATATTAAATAAGAAATCGTTTTCCCTAATTGTCCCGAATTGCTTGAAAAAGCCGGTGCTCCTTCACAAATATGTATGTATTTACAATTTTGTTTTTCTGAAAAATAAGTCAAGAATTTTCGGGCTTCAGTTAAGGTGAAGCCGCTCGGTGTCATGGCACTGCTGCCAATGTTTTCAATAGCATCCAAATCTAACTCAACACCAAAATAATCAGTTTCGGTATGTATAAATGCTGAAGCATTTTGAAGTGCTTTTGAAAAGGATATTTTTCCTGAAATGGCAATATCTTCAAAAATAGAATAGTGTATGCGTTCTGGATTGGCATCCATGGTTTCAAAAATAGCTTTTGACGTATAATTACGATGTAGTCCGAATATGGAATACTTGTCTAAATAACCATCTTCAAACGCATAGGAAAATCCATTTCCACTATGGCGATGTTCCAAGGCTCGAAAGTCGGTATGAGCATCAAAATTCACGCAATTAATCGCTTTACCTATAGCTTGCGAAGCACCTTTTAAATTTCCAAAGCTATTGTTGTGTCCTCCCCCAATTATAATAGGAACCTTATTAGCCTGAACAATTTGTTTAATTGTTTCTGAAACCTTATCGTCGATTTGGGTGACCAATTCCCCTAATTTTTCAAAATAATGCGGATTGTCTTCTGAAATTTTTTCAGCCTGTTCCATTTGAGTTTTACAATCTATTTCACCTAGAACAACTACATTTTCAGCGTTAGTAAATACGTTATTTTGAATATTACAAAACGATTGCAAGGCCGTTACCCAAGCATCTCGCGCTCCCGATTTTCCGTGGTTGGCTCGTACGCCAATATCTTCAGGAATACCGAGTAAAACATATTTTGATTGAATATTTTTTAACTCAGTCCAATTAGATACAGTTTTTACAGCAGCCCCTACTTTCTCTTCTCCAGCTCTAGAGCTCGTAAGTTTAGTCAGTTCTTTTTCAGAGTAAAATCGAACAAAATCCATTATATAAGCTCCCCTTTAATGATTACTGAATCGATTAAATTACTACCAAAGGAATACGGCAAATATCCATACGAAGGAACTTTTTTCGTTATAATGAGGCTCGAGACTTTTCCTTTGGTAATGCTACCGTGCGTGTCGCTAATTCCCATCGCATACGCTCCGTTAATTGTAGCAGCATTTATGGCCTCTTCTGGTGTCAACCGCATTTTTATACAAGCAGTTGAAACTACAAAGTTCATATTTCCACTGGGTGTGGAGCCCGGGTTATAATCGGTTGCCAACGCAAGCGGTAATCCGGCGTCGATTAATTTTCTTCCGGGTGTATAAGGAATGCTTAAAAAATAGGAGCAGGAGGGAAGTGCCACCGGCATGGTTTCGCTGCCTTTTAGAGCTTCAATATCTTCGTCTGTTAAAACCTCAAGATGATCAACACTTAGGGCATTGTATTTTACACCCGCTGCAATACCACCAATAGCATTAAATTGGTTGACGTGAATTTTAGGGGTGAGCTTATATTTTTGTGCTTCTTTTAGAATCCGCTCGGTTTCTGCAACTGAAAAGTAGCCGTCTTCACAAAAAACGTCCACATAATCCGCCAATTTTTCTTCAGCAATCTTCGGTAGCATCTCATTACAAATTAAATCGATGTATTCCGTTTTCTTCTCTTTGTATTCAGTAGGTACAGCGTGGGCGCCTAAAAAAGTAGTTTTCACCGTTACTGGATAGTTTTTTTCTAATTTTTTGGCAACCCGAAGCATTTTAGATTCCGCTTCGGTAGTAAGACCGTAGCCACTTTTAATTTCGATTGCTGCTGTTCCTAATTTCATTACTTCTTCCAATCGTTTGGCAGATTGCTTATACAGTTCTTTCTCTGAAGTTCCCTGTAATTTTTTAGCACTATTTACAATACCGCCTCCTTTTTCAGCGATTTCTTGATAGGATAAGCCTTTTATACGATCTACAAATTCCTGCTCACGGTTTCCCGCGTATACAATATGCGTATGCGAATCGCACCAAGCGGGCATGACTATTTTACCAGTACAATCTATGGGTTTAAAGCCTTCCACCTTAGGAATATCTTTCATTTCACCATAATCTGAAATAATACCATCTTCAAGAAGGAGCCAAGCATTATCAATACTTGGTAATTGGTTCATTTCTGTTCCGCTTACTTTTTGCGGTGGATTTTCACGGGTTTGCAGTAGTTTCTGTATGTTAGTAAGGAGTAATTTCATACCATAAAGATAGTAAACTTGACAAGGAATTTATACCTTAGACGTTCAGAAAATTTTATTGAGATGAAAGAGAATAATTTAGGAATAAATACTATTTGTACACACGTTGGCGAAGTAAAAGATGAACAGTTTAAAGGAGCTGTTTCCCCTATTTACACCTCAAGCTCGTATGCGTATGAAGGTGTTGATGTAAAACGATATCCACGTTATTTTAATACGCCCAATCAAGAAGCGCTTTGCAAAAAAATTGCAATGCTCGAAAAAACGGAAGCGGGTTTAATATTTGGAAGCGGAATGGCTGCTATTAGCACTACCATGCTTGCTTTTTTACACGCTGGGGATCACGTGGTGTTACAGAAAACATTATACGGTGGAACGTATAATTTTGTAGTTGAAGAGTTTGATAAATTCGGAATTGAATATGATTTTACCGATGGTTTTTCTGAAGAAGATTTTATTGCAAAAATTAAAGAAAATACCAAAGTTATTTTTGTTGAAACCCCTTCAAATCCATTGATGTTAATAACCGATTTGGAAATGATTTCACGCATTGCAAAAGAGCGGAATATTGTAACGATGATTGACAATACGTTTGCATCACCCATAAATCAAAATCCGGCAGATTTCGGAATTGATATTATGATACACAGTGCGACCAAATATATGGGAGGTCATAGCGATATTTGTGCGGGAGCCGTTGCTGCTTCCGAAGAGCACATCACGAAGGTTTGGAATGTAGCTAAAAACTTAGGCGGAAGTTTAAGCGATTATACGGTTTGGTTGCTCGAACGAAGTATGAAAACCATGAAACTTCGGGTAAAAGCGCAGAATAAAAATGCTAAAAAATTGGCTAAATGGTTAAACAACCACAAGTTAGTCAAACAAGTTTATTATCCAGGATTGAAAGATCATCCAGATCATCAATTGGCAAAAAAACAAATGCGAGGGTATAGCGGCATGCTTTCTTTTGAATTAAATGAAGACCTTGATGCTTCAAAATTTATGAAATCCTTGAAATTAATAAAGGAATCCATGAGTTTGGCCGGAGTAGAATCTACCATTTTATCACCCACAAAAACATCGCACGCATTGCTTTCTTCTGAAGAACGAGAGCGACAGGGAATTAGTGATGGGTTGTTGCGTTTTTCTGTAGGGATTGAAGAAAAAAGCGACTTAATACATGATTTGGAACAAGCATTTGAAGTCGTTTCAAGAGAAGAATTACAAAAAGCATAATCCATGAAGTTAGATATACTTGCCATTGGGGCGCATCCAGATGATATAGAATTGAGCTGTGCAGGAACTATTGCCAAAGAAGTTGCAAATGGAAAGAAGGTTGGAATACTAGATTTAACTCGAGGTGAATTAGGTACGCGGGGTTCTGCTAAAATTAGAGATAAAGAAGCTGCAGACGCCGCAAAAATTTTAGGGGTTGCGATGCGGCATAACTTAGAGTTTTCAGATGGTTTTTTTGTAAATAATGCTTCAAGTCAATTAGAAGTAATAAAAATCTTAAGAAAATACAGACCTGATGTTGTTTTATGTAATGCGATTGATGACCGTCACATCGACCATGGGAAAGGAAGTAAATTAGTTAGTGATGCGTGTTTTTTAAGTGGTTTGCGGAAAATTGAAACCATTCATGAAAACAATCATCAAAAAGAATGGCGACCTAAACATGTGTATCATTACATACAATGGAAAGATTTAACTCCTGATTTTGTAGTTGATATTACAGGATATTTAGATAAAAAACTAGAATCAGTTGCCGCGTATAAAAGTCAGTTCTTTGATGAAAACTCCAAAGAACCCGTTACGCCTATTGCAACGGCTAACTTTAATGAGAGTATAACATACCGTGCTCAAAACTTGGGAAGGCTTATTGGTGTGGACTATGCAGAGGGCTTTACAGCAGAGCGTTATGTGGCCGTAGATTCTATTTTTGATTTGATATAAAAATTCTGATATTTTTATATTGTGCAAACGTGGTAAATACCTTATATTTGCACTCGCTTTTAAAGCGAAATTACATGGTGGTTGTAGCTCAGCTGGTTAGAGCATCGGTTTGTGGTACCGAGGGTCGCGGGTTCGAATCCCGTCCTCCACCCAAAAGTAAAGCCTCTCGTTTTCGAGAGGCTTTTTTTGTGTATATAACTTTAGCTATTTTATTTGCTATCTTCAAGTTTATCTGCTGTAATTCTTCCTTCCCGATTCGCTATTTCCCAAGCAGTTTGAAAAATTAATTGTGCTCTTTTTGCCATAAGCTCATATTCAATCTTATCTGGCGTATCAGTCGGTTTGTGATAATCTTCGTGTGTACCGTTGAAATAAAAGATAATGGGAACATTATTCTTTGCAAAATTGTAATGGTCACTTCGGTAGTAAAAACGATTTGGGTCATTTTCGTCATTATACTTATAATCTAACTCTAAGTTGGTGTACTTTTTATTTATTTCTTCAGAAACATCATGAAGTTCTTGACTCAATTTATCGCTACCAATTAAATAAATATAATTTGGGTTGTCTTTTTTGTCAGGATCGATACGTCCAATCATATCGGTATTAAGATTGGCAACTGTGTTCTCTAACGGAAAAATAGGATTTTGAGTATAATATTTTGAGCCATATAAGCCAACTTCTTCTCCTGTAACGTGTAGGAAAAGTATCGATCTTTTAGGGCCATTGCCATCTTTTACAGCTTGTTGAAACGCTTCGGCCATTTCTAATACAGAAACAGTACCACTTCCATCATCATCAGCACCGTTGTAGATCGTTCCATCTTCTCTCATCCCAACATGATCGTAATGAGCTGAAAGTACTACGATTTCATCAGGTTTTTCCGATCCTTTAATAAAAGCCACCACATTTTCCGATGGTCTAGCATCCTCCATTCTATTAAAATACGCTGCTGGTATGGTTTGATAGTAGTTATTTTTTTCAATTGGCGACGCAATGTCGTGGTCTTGGTAAAAGTTTCGAAGGTATTCTGCAGCTAATTTTTGCCCTTTAGTACCTGTCATTCTTCCTTGCATTTCATCACTTGCAAAGGTGTAAAGCATGGTTTTTAATTCTTCAGCAGTAATGCTATTAGCGTAATCAACTCGCGTTTTTTTCTTCGCAGTAGCTGTTTGTGCTGAATTGCATGATACGACAAGTAGAGTTAGTAGGGAGAGAAAAAGATATTTCATTTATATATAAATTATTGAATTAAAAAAAAGTGCTTTGGCATTAAGTCCAAAACAAAATAAAAAGGTCTTCTATATTATTTAACTTTCTATAGAAGACCGTAGGTAGTTTAGTTAAAAGAAGCGAGTTTATAGGTGTTATCCTCCGCTTTTTCATATTCTAAGGTGTGTGTTTTTACCATTTCGTTTCCGTCTTTATCTTGCGATTTAATTGAAATCTTTACCACATAAATTGCTTCAACCCCTTCAATATCTGAAGCTTTTTCAGTCACTTCAATATTTTCCTTGTTAAAAGCAGTACCCTCAGGTAAACTCATTTCGGTTTTTACCTCTTCCATGGCCATTTCGCGCACGGTTTCCATATCTTTCTTTTCGCTTGAACAAGCAAATAAAAGAGTGGTAAACAGTAATAAAAATAATCGTTTCATAATATTTACTATTTTGGTTAGGTATAAAGATAATCTAAGTTAAAGGTGATTTTCTAAAAATTTTGTGAAAAAACACGATAGTCTTCTTTTATTCATTTATACGGAAGCGCAACAATCTGTATCTTTGCAGGAAATTCTGAAATTGTATGAACATTGAACAAATATATACGGGATGCCTTTCGCAGGGAGCTTATTATATAGAAAGTGAAGGTGAAGTTGCTATAATTGATCCACTGCGCGAAACACAGCCGTATACCGAACGAGCTGAGCGTGATCAAGCTGAGATAAAATATATTTTTGAAACTCATTTTCATGCCGATTTTGTAAGCGGGCACCTTTCTCTTTCTGAAAAAACTGGGGCTCCTATAGTTTTTGGACCAAATGCCAATCCTTCTTTCAATGCTTTAATAGCTAAAGATGGCCAAGAGTTTACAGTTGGAAGGCTATCAATAGTTGCATTGCATACACCAGGACATACCATGGAAAGCACGACGTATTTACTTCGTGATGAAAACGGAAAAGATCAGGCAATTTTCAGTGGGGACACTCTATTTTTAGGCGATGTAGGTAGACCCGATTTGGCACAAAAATCGGCTACCATGACCCAAGATGAGCTTGCTGGTATTTTATATGATAGCCTTCGTGAAAAGATTATGCCTTTGGCAGACGATATTACTGTTTATCCTGCGCACGGTGCGGGTTCTGCCTGCGGAAAAAATATGATGAAAGAAACGGTTGACACCTTGGGCAATCAAAAAAAGATGAATTATGCGTTGCGGGAAGACATGACGCGCGAAGAATTTATTAAAGAAGTAACCGATGGTTTATTACCACCACCTAGCTACTTTCCTTTAAATGTAAAAATGAATAAAGAGGGATATGATAATTTTGATGAAGTAATTGCACGCGGTACAAACGCATTAAACCCAGAAGAGTTTGAAAAGTTAGCAAATTCAACGGGAGCAGTTGTTTTGGATGTGCGTCATCAGAAAGATTTTATAAATGCGCATATACCGAATGCTATTTTTATAGGGCTTGATGGAGGCTTTGCTCCATGGGTGGGTGATTTAATTGCCGATGTACAACAGCCCATTTTATTAGTAGTAGGTGAGGGCCGTGAAGAAGAAGCGGTAACCCGACTATCAAGAGTAGGTTTTGATAATACATTGGGATATTTAAAAGGTGGAGTAGAAGCTTGGGAAGAAGCTGGAAAAGAGATTGACAGCTTAGAATCTGTTTCTGCTGAAGTTTTAAAAGAAAAATTGAATAACCAAGTTCCTGTTTTTGATGTTCGGAAAGATAATGAGTTTAAAACAGCGCATATTCCCAATGCGAAACATACCTCGTTAAGTTCTATTAATGAACATTTAAATGATTATCCTAGTAAAGAACCCTTTTATGTACATTGTGCAGGGGGGTACCGATCAGTAATTGCAGCTTCTATATTAAAAAGCCGTGGCATCCACAATGTGATTGATGTAGCTGGAGGGTTTAAGGCTATAAAAGAAGCGAATATTGAAATAATAGCTTAATTATAAAAATAAAAAACCCTGAAGTGGAGGTGCTTCAGGGTTTCTTCTTGCTATTCATTTTTCTTCTTCATTAATTACTCTTCTCAGCAAGGTCTTCAAGACTTTTTACTTTAGCAACAGTTCCTTTAATTTCAGCTAATTGGCTGTTTAAAACAGATTGCAGATTAGTAGGAAATCTATTTTCTTTTAAGGTTTCTTCATATTCTTCCATACTCGCTTTTTCACCGCGAATACATTCTTCCAAAACAGCTTCGTCGTCATTACCACTTACAGCAGTTTTTATATCAATCCACGTACGGTGCAAAGTTCCTGTGGTGCTTCCGTTTTCTACTGGTTTTTCATCTAACGAACGAATTTCCTTATCCAATTCTGTGGCAAACTTATTACGTTGTCGTGCTTGTTGCTGTAAAAAACGTTTCAGGTTGCTATCTTTAGCATCTTCCATCGCTTTAGCAAAACCTTTTTCAGCATCGTAATTTTTTTCAAGCAGTCCTTGTAAATTATTTACTAAGTCTTTATGAATATTTTCTTTCGCTTCTTCTCTTGTCGTTTTCATAGTCATTTTGATTTTTTATTATAGTTAAAGATACTATGAATTATAACCGAATACTCTTAGTATTTTGCCAATTGAGAATGGTTTAACAAGGGATGTTAATAAATTATAATTAATTTGATAATCAATGGGTTGCTAGTTATATTTAAAGTGTAAATTTTTAAAAGACAACTAATATGGAACAGGATAAGAAAAATACTTCAGAAAAAGGCAAACAAAGTACAGAAGAGCAAGCCATCAATAAAAAAGGGAACGAAGCTGATGGAAAAAAAATAAACCAACAAGTTGAGCAACGAAAAGAACAGCATCAACCTCGTGATACAGCTTAAAAAAATATAGAAATATATAAAGCAGAAAGCCCCGCAACTAGTGCGGGGCTTTCTTTTTTGATCAAAGTCTGCAATTAAACAGACTGGAGCAAAAAAAGATTATTTACGCGAGATCACTTTCTTTGCAGCTTTTATAATGGCATCGGCGTTTAAACCGTATTTTTCCATTAATTGCTCTGGCGTTCCTGATTCTCCAAAGGTATCTTGCGTCGCCACAAACTCTTGCGGAGTTGGGGCATTTTTGGCTAATACTCGGGAAACACTTTCACCAAGACCACCTAAATAATTGTGTTCTTCTGCAGTGACGATGCACCCTGTTTTAGTAACGCTATCAAGTATCGCTTTATTGTCCAAAGGCTTAATTGTGTGTATGTTAATTACCTCGGCGCTAATACCTTCTTCATTTAATTTTTCAGCAGCTTGCAGTGCTTCCCATACTAAATGACCCGTAGCTACTAAAGTTACATCGGTTCCTTCTTGCAAATGAACCGCTTTTCCTATTTCAAATTTTTGGTCTTCAGAAGTAAAGTTGGCAACTTTTGGTCTTCCAAAACGAAGATAAACAGGTCCTTGGTGTTCTGCTACGGCTAAGGTTGCTGCTTTAGTTTGGTTATAATCACACGTATTAATAACGGTCATTCCTGGTAGCATTTTCATTAAACCAAGATCTTCTAAAATTTGATGTGTAGCGCCATCTTCACCTAAGGTAACACCAGCGTGAGAGGCACATATTTTTACGTTTTTTCCACTGTAAGCGATGCTTTGGCGTATTTGATCGTAGACGCGACCGGTAGAAAAATTAGCAAAAGTTCCAGTAAATGGAATTTTTCCTCCAATAGTCATTCCGGCTGCCATGCCCATCATATTCGCTTCGGCAATTCCTACTTGAAAAAATCGCTCTGGGTGGTTTTCTTTAAACGCATCCATTTTTAAGGAACCCGTTAAGTCGGCACATAGGGCTACTACATTTTCATTGGTTTTCCCAAGTTCTGTTAAGCCTGCTCCGAAACCGGATCGGGTGTCTTTTTTTCCGCTATCTGTATATTTTTTCATTTTGAAATATTGAAGTTATGGGAAAAATTAATTTCCACAGGGTTTGTATCTATGTCGATTGCTTTTAAAACCACTTTACCTTTAGCCGCTGCCTGTAAAAGCAGTCCGTTTGGTAAATTAAAGTCGATGCTTCCGTTGCTTTCTGTTTTGTTGAGCATCATTTGTATAAACTTTTTGAAAATAGTGTTATTGTCAACGCTATGCTCTTTATCGAAAATCACATTTATTGGTTTGTCTGGTTCGCTACTTGGGTAAATGGAGTATACCGAACGTTCTTTTCCAAACAGTAAACTTACTTCTGAAGTTTTTTCAGCGATTAATTCCACTTCTTTGTTCAAGGGATCTTTCTTCATAGGGAGCAGATCGTCCATATTCATTTTAAAAAAAACAAAACTATCATTAAAGCTTACTTCCATATACACAATAGCCTTTTTAGTGTCTAATATAAAATGTGAATCCATAGAGGATGCATCCATTTGACTTCGCTTGAACATAGTTGAAGCGAACTGATCTCCCAAAACGGGAGCGTTGGCGTACAAGTAGGTGCCTTCTTTATTAAAGCTTACTGTTATGGTGTCGGTTGTTTGTTTCCGTTTATTCGGAATTTCATACGTGACACTATAATCTAATTTAATTTTTTTGTTTTGGGCAGTAGCAAATAGACTGCAACAAAAAGCAATTAGAAGTAAAAAGGTAGTTTTACTCATATTAGTAATCTTTCAATGTTTCTGGGTTTTGTGATAATGCTTTTTCCAATTGCTCATCATTCGGCGCTTTTCCATGCCAAGCGTGTGTATGCATCATAAAATCAACACCGTTCCCCATTACTGTATGTAGTAACACACAAACAGGTTTTCCGTTTCCGGTTTTTTCTTTGGCTTTTTTCATTCCTTCCAATACGGAAGAAAGGTTATTTCCTTCTTTAATTTCCAATACATCCCATCCAAAGGCTTCAAACTTTTCCTTTACATTTCCTAACGGAAGTACATTTTGAGTAGCTCCGTCAATTTGTTGCCCGTTTAAATCGATAGTAACAATCAAGTTATCTACTTTATTTCCGGCAGCATACATAATGGCTTCCCAGTTTTGACCTTCTTGTAATTCACCATCACCACAAAGTGTGTAGATTAAATGGTTGTCTTTGTTCAACTTTTTTGTTTCCGCAGCACCGATAGAGGCTGAAATACCCTGTCCTAATGATCCCGAAGCGATGCGAATGCCTGGCAAACCTTCATGAGTAGTTGGGTGTCCTTGCAGGCGGGAGTCGATATGACGAAAAGTTTTTAGTTCTTCCACTGGAAAATATCCCGATCGTGCTAAAACACTATAAAAAACCGGGGAAATATGTCCGTTTGAAAGAAAGAAAAGATCTTCCCCAATTCCATCCATATCAAAGTCTTCTTTGCGTTCCAATATTTCTTGGTACAAAGCCACGAAAAATTCAGTACAGCCTAATGATCCGCCCGGGTGTCCCGAATTTACTGCGTGTACTTGTCTTAAAATATCCCTGCGAACTTGAATTACTAAATCCTCAAGGTGTTGTAAATCTGCCATTTGTGTTGTTTTGTTTTTCAGCATCAAAAATACAGTATTCTTAGGGCTAGGCAAAACTAAATTAGGGCAGTTATCAACGATTTTATGGAAGTTATTAAGGTTGCCGACTATTAAATATTTTTAATTCTTTTCTGAAAAAGATTTTAAATTTCCTTTCAGAAGAAAGTGAAGCTATGTATCTAAACAAATCCTATTATCTTTGCACCTGCTTGTCAATTAGGGGAAGCTTCAGAAAAAATTGTGAATGCATTTTAAGTTAGAAAAAACCGATCCGGAAAGTAGTGCCCGTGCCGGTACCATTACATTAGATCACGGTCCAGTTGAAACTCCTATTTTTATGCCAGTTGGTACCGTTGGGACGGTAAAAGGGGTACACCAGCGAGAACTTACCGATGAGATTAACCCCGATATTATTTTAGGAAACACGTACCACTTATACTTGCGTCCAAAAACGGATATTCTTGAAAAAGCTGGTGGTCTGCATAAGTTTATGAATTGGGATCGAAATATCTTGACCGATAGTGGCGGGTATCAAGTGTATTCACTTTCAGCTAATAGAAAAATTAAAGAAGAAGGCGTAAAGTTTAAGTCGCATATTGATGGCAGTTTTCATTTTTTTACTCCTGAAAATGTAATGGAAATACAACGTACCATTGGCGCCGACATTATTATGGCTTTTGATGAATGTACTCCATATCCATGTGATTATAATTATGCCAAACGTTCGATGCATATGACGCACCGTTGGCTGGATCGATGTATTTCACATTTAGAGAAAACACCTTTAAAATACGATTACAACCAAACATTTTTCCCCATAGTTCAAGGAAGTACCTATAAAGACCTTCGGAAACAATCTGCAGAGTACATCGCTTCGGTAGGAGCAGCAGGAAATGCGATTGGGGGGCTTTCAGTTGGAGAGCCAGCGGAAGAAATGTACGCCATGACCGAGGTGGTGACCGATATACTTCCGGAAGACAAACCACGTTATTTAATGGGCGTAGGTACCCCTATTAATCCTGTCTCTTATACACATCTGACGCTGCCGACGACTCCTTACGTG
>CAJXPE010000073.1 GCA_913057965.1 uncultured Marixanthomonas sp.
TGCCATATGAGCGCCACCTATTTTATCGGGCATAATTACGTTATCGGCTCCGGCAAGTTTCAGTTTTTGATAACTGGTTTCTTCGCTGGCACGACTTATAATTTTTAACTTTGGGTTAATCTGTCTTGCCGAAAGTACAATAAAGAGATTATCTGCATCACTGGGCAATGCACAAATTATAGTAGAAGCTTTTTTTATTCCCGCTTGTAATAAAACTTCATCTTCATCGGCATTTCCGGGTATGAATAACATGTCGGTTTCAGAAAAACGTTCTACTATCTGTTCGTCAATTTCAATGACTACAAAATCTTTTTTGTAGTCTAATAATTTTTCAACCGCTTGTTTTCCATTACGTCCATAGCCACAAACAATTACGTGATTTCGCAGTAAATCTACTTTCTTTTGCACTCTTTTTTGTTTTAAATTTCCAATATTGTTTTTGCTTAACATGTATTCTGTTATCACTGATAGGGCATATCCCACTATAAATATACTCGAAAGTATAAGAAGTGAGGTAAACATTTTTTCAAAAGGTCCTAACGGACGTACTTCCTGAAACCCAACCGTGGTGATACTGATCACCGTCATATAAATGGCATCGATCCATGTATAACCAGAAAAAAATCGAAATGCCAATATTCCTACTGAAAAAACTAAGATCAATAGAAAGACCGCTCCATATATTTTTGAATTGACGAATTTCTTCATCCGTATATGTTATTTAATAAAGCGGAAGATGGAACGCTCAAATTATTCATTATCATTTGATTTTCGCTTTTCAAAAAGCCTTTTATAAATCGAAAACTGAAGTGCGTTTAGCATACACCAAATCTTTTAACCGTAACCAAAAAGCAAGGGTTACATAAATGGCAAATCCCACTCCCAAAGTTGCGAAAGAAAGGTAGATGAAAAAAAGGCGTACATTTTTTACTCGCATTCCCAAACGGTCGGCAAGTCGTGAACTCACATAGAAGCCTCGTTTTTCAAAAAAATACCTGATATTATACACCAATTGTAACATACTTGCAAAATACTATTTTTTCATAACAATTGTAAAGTTATTATAGGGCACTCTGTTTTTTCCCTAAAATAGAATTGCCTACCGCGCAATGTAAACATCGTGTGTTATCACAATATTCTTTTTTTAATTGAAGCAATCCTTGCGAATCTAATGCGCTCTTTGCAATTGGTTTTAATACATTAAACTTTTTAATGACACTATTTTCTTCCTTTGCTATGGAAGAGGCAAGTTGGATGAGTTCTTCTGAAATATCTTTATTTAAATACTGAGCATAAGAAAATTGTAAAGGGATAACCGTGTTAATAAGCAACAAATCGATAAAAGCTGTGGTTAATTTCTTTTTCCGTTTTGCTGAAATCACTCCAAAATTATAGTGTGTATCCCAATACTTGGAAGCAGTCACACTGAAAATAGTATAGAATATTTCTTTTTCATGAGTTGAAATGATTTTTGAAAACAATTGCTTTTGCTCCTTATACAACATGGCCAATTGCGATAACCGGATGGTTGGGAAATTAGGTGGCCGCAACCTAAAATATTTAGGAGCAATCACCGCATCATTTGTAAGCTGAAACTTATGCGATACATACCGATAGGTTTTCTGAAGCTCTTGAAAATAACCATCTTCATTTATACCTTCTAATAATCCTGACTGTCCCAAAAACAAAGCTTCCAACTCCAATGGTTTCTCAGCGCACTTTTTTACAGTTGAAAAATCTAATGATTGAGCTAAACTATAAAAAGCGGCACCATTTACTTTTAATCCAAAGTTCTTGGCTAATAAGTTGAACAAAACAGCTTCCCAATGATTATTAGAGACTCCTAATTCTTTTAGAATAAGTTCTGATTTTTGCTGAAGTCGTTCAAAATACAACCGTTCCAACCAATTATTTATAGTGAAATCACTAACATGCGAGAATTCGTGTTCGCACGGAATCCATCGTTGCTTTTTTGAAAATAGCTTTCGATAATTTTGCAATGTAACCACATCTACAATATTCTTAATCTCAATTGTTGGAATGGGAGAATTATCTTTCCTAAAGACTTCTCCATCGTGTTCCCAAACCACATGCAATATCACCGAATCATACGCCCTATCTTTTTCGTGGTGGTGTGCATACCAATCTGAAGATTTTAAGTGAATCTCAACGTTTCCCGCCCATATTTGATTCGCTACGGAAATTTTCGCATTAAAAAAATCAGGACCCGCATCAAAATTATGCTGCCCAACCGACATTATTTTTACGGGTTCGCCTTCTGTAGTTTGTAATTGTGTAGTTGTAAACTTTTGAAACTTCCACACATAATGCAGAAAATCTTCTTTCATTTTTAATAAAAGTTGCGGGGAGTTTCAGTAACGAATATACAGTTTATTTTGAAGCTGTATTGTCTGTATTTTTCTGATTGTCTTCAGGTAAGGTATCGGTAAACAGTACACGATGCCATTTATAGAGTCGGCGATTTAAAACTATATACCGCATAATTCCTACACCCAAAAAAACAACACAAACCACTAAAGCCACGTAGCCCAACCAGCGAATGCTTTGAAAATCTTTAAGACCCAATAAAGCCAGTCCACCTAACAACAAATACAAAGAAGCCTTAATATAAGCCAAAAGCGTACGTTCGTTTGCAAGCTTGGTACGCTCTAAAGCTAGTATTTCTCGTGTGTTTACAGGTACCGGCTTGGTCCGTAAATATTTAAACAGTTTTTGTGCTTCGCGTTTCATGATACTTTAAAAGTAAAAAAATCCCGCTCCATATGCAATGGAACGAGATTTATAAATTTTATTTTCTTTACAAACTACTCGATAAAGCCTTGCTCGCGCATCCAATCGTCGTTATATATTTTAGCTACATACCGACTTCCGTGATCGTGAAATAGCACTACCACCACATCATCTTTAGTAAACTCTTCTTTTAACTGAAGTAAACCTTTCATCGCTGCTCCGGCTGAATTTCCTAAAAACATGCCTTCCACCTCAGCCAATTTACGGGTGTAAACCGCTGCATCTTTATCGGTCACTTTGGTAAAGCCATCGATAATATCAAAGTTTACATTGGCTGGAAGAATGTCTTCACCAATTCCTTCAGTGATGTATGGGTAAATTTCATTTTCATCAAACTCTCCGGTTTCATGGTATTTTTTAAATACGCTTCCGTAGGTGTCAATTCCCCAGATTTTAATATCAGGATTTTTTTCTTTTAGGTATTTTCCAACGCCGCTAATAGTTCCGCCGGTACCAACTCCCACAACAAAATGCGTGATTTTACCTTCGGTTTGTTCCCAAATTTCAGGCCCTGTGCTTTCGTAATGTGCTTTTGTATTACTTGGATTGTCATATTGATTTACATACCAACTATTCGGAGTTTCTTCAGCCAAACGTTTTGATGTAGAATAATACGAACGTGGATCTTCCGGTTCTACATCGTTTGGACACACCACTACTTCGCTACCCACAGCTCGTAGGATATCCATTTTTTCTTTACTCTGCTTGTCGCTTATAACGCAGACCATTTTATACCCTTTAATGATTGCTGCAAGCGCTAAACCCATTCCGGTATTTCCTGAAGTTCCTTCAATGATGGTGCCGCCAGGTTTTAAAAGCCCTTCGGTTTCGGCATCTTCAATCATTTTTACCGCCATTCGATCTTTTACCGAATTTCCAGGGTTAAATGTTTCGTATTTGGCAAGGACTAAAGCAGGAATTTCTTCTGCTAGTTTATTTATTTTCACTAGCGGCGTGTTGCCAATAGTTCCCAAGATATTCTCTACGTATTTCATAGCTATTTTTTATGCGAGTGCAAAGGTACGGTTTACCCAAAGGAACTACAAGATTTTATATTATTCAAAGCGTATCGCCTTCACCGGAGAGATTTTGGCAATGATGTAGGATGGAATAAGCAACATCAATAAACATAAAAGAAAGGTTCCGGCATTTAATATTAAAACATAGCCTATGTCAATATAAACAGGTGCTTCGGTGACATAATACGTATCTGGATTGAGCGGAAAAAGTTTAAAATATTTCTGAATAAACAACAGTCCCAATCCTATTAGATTTCCCCAAAATAAGCCAACACCAATTAAATACATAGCGTTATAAATAAACACTTTTCGTACGCTCCAGTCGTTACTACCCAGTGCTTTTAAAATACCGATCATTTGTGTGCGCTCCAAAATTAGAACCAACAAAGCGGTAATCATGTTAATACCGGCCACCAAAATCATAATCCCAATAATGAGGACAATGTTGAAATCAAATAGATCAAGCCATTCAAAAATAGCCCCATATTTTTGACGAATGGTCTGGGTATCTAGCGTGCTCGGCGTTTCATTATAGACCGCATTGCCTATTGCTTGAATATTATCAAAGTCGTTTACAAACAATTCAAAAGCACCAATTTGATTATCCTCCCATTTGTTCAGGCGTTGAATGTGTCGAATATCGGCTATTATATATTGTTCATCAAATTGCTGAAAACCGCTATTGTAAATGCCAACAATGGAAAAACCCCTGCTTCGGGTCTTTTTATTTTCAGCATCTTGTAAAAAGAAGGTATTCACACGATCACCTACTTTAAAATGCAGTCGATTGGCTAGATATTGCGAAATTAAAATTTCATCGTTTAGATTTTCAGAATAGTCTGGAAGGCGTCCTTCAACCAAAAAATCTTTGAATGCATCCCAATTATAATCATCTCCAACACCTTTAACTACAATACCTTCAAAATCTTCCGCAGTACGGATAACACCACCTTTTAAAGCGGTAACTTGAATATGCTTAATCCCGTCAACACTCGAAAAGTTAGGATAGAAATCTTGATTTTTTGAAATAGGAATTTGTGAGTCGTTGGAGAAATTCGTGTCAAAATTGGTGATGATAATGTCTCCATTAAAAGCAGACACCTTTTCACGAATCTTCTTTTGAAGTCCAACTCCCGTTGCAATAGAAACTAACATCATAATAATACCAATAGCAATAGCTGTAATGGCAATTTTTATTATTGGTGCCGAAATGCTACTTTTATAATCCTTGGAAGCAATAATGCGTCGGGCGATGAAAAATTCGAAATTCACAAATTAGTTTATGCAGTTATTAGTGTTCAAAAATACAGTTTTCATTCTGCTTTTCAGTTTTTTTTCCTGCGGAACTTCAGTCACCGAAAAAGAACCGGTTGAACAAAGTACACTCAATCAATACATAGAAGCGGGAGCTGATATAAAAGAAGACAACCAACGTGATCTTAAACGAAAAGAAGAAAGAGCCCAAAAAAATAAAAAATACGAAGTAGAGGTAGGAACCTTAAAAACGGAAGATGGAGTAGTTGCAGATAACGCTATTGTAGTTGGGGCAGACCAGTTTTCTTCGTATTCTGAATTGTTACAAAACAAATCGGTTGGTGTAGTTGCCAATCAAACATCACGAGTTGATGATAACTCAAAACATTTAGTTGACTTTTTGGTTGAAAAAAACATACGCTTAAAAAAAGTCTTTGCACCAGAACACGGTTTCCGTGGAAAAGCAGATGCTGGCGAAGTGGTAAAAGACGGCGTTGACACCAAAACTGGCTTGCCAATTATTTCATTGTATGGAAGCAACAAAAAACCAACGGCCGGACAATTGCAAGGGATTGATATCATGATTTTCGACGTACAAGATGTAGGCGCTCGTTTTTACACCTATATTTCAACCTTACATTATGTGATGGAAGCCTGTGCCGAAGCAAATATTCCTGTACTTATTTTAGACCGACCAAATCCAAACGGACATTATATTGACGGCCCCATTCTTGAACCCGAACATTCCAGCTTTGTAGGCATGCACCCTGTACCCGTTGTACACGGTATGACAATTGGCGAATACGCACAAATGATTAACGGGCAAGGTTGGTTGAAAAACAAAGTAAAAGCAGATATTAAAGTTATCAAAGTTAAAAACTATACGCATCAAACGGCGTACTCTTTACCCGTAAAACCGTCGCCAAATTTACCAAACGATACGGCTATTAATCTTTATCCAAGTCTCTGCTTTTTTGAAGGGACTATTGTAAGCGCAGGTCGCGGTACCGATATGCAATTTCAGGTTTTTGGAGCGCCATCATTACCTTCACAATTTTATCCATTTACGTTTACACCGCAAGCCAATGAAGGAGCTAAATATCCAAAATTTAAAGGTAAAACGTGTAATGGATTAGATCTTCGGAAACATAAACAACTAGATAAGTTGAACCTGGAGTGGCTTATTGAAGCGTATGTAGGCTATGGAAAGAAAAAGGATTTTTTCAACAATTTCTTTACTAACCTAGCGGGTACCACAAAACTGCAAGAACAAATTGAAAATGGTTATACCTATCGTGAAATTAGAGCTACTTGGCTTCGTGATTTAGAAAAATATGATACCATGCGACAAAAATATTTGTTGTATGAGTAAGTCATACCGAAAAGGCTCGCCTGAATGATGAGTCGGGCAGGCACGATGAGGAATCACATCTGAGTGAACAGTAATAATGGTAATAAAGCAGCACGTGACAAGCAGGATGTGACCTCTCCTACGTCGAGGTGACAAGCGGAATGTGATTTCTCTCTCCGGTCGAAATGACTGAATTAAAATTTACTTTTCCAACAAACAACTATTTTATGTATTTTGCTTAAAAATTTACAATTTGAAATTACATCTATCCTTTCTTTTTTTTTTCAGTCTAGTATTGTTTTCCTGTGAACCAGCAATCAAAGGAAACGAACGGTCTTTTGTTGAAGGAACTGTTTTAGATTTTGAAGGAAACGCCATTGCCAATGTTTCCGTGACCTCCAGAACTCAAAACTTGTTGTTGGGAAAAGGCACTACTGATAGTAACGGAAATTTTGAATTTACTTCCCTTCAGTCTAGATTTAGTGAATTTATCGTTGATGTAAATACAGAAAATGACAACTCGCCTTTTGGAATGTATTCTATTATTTATAGCGACAACCCACTTCAATTAAATTACAACCTATCGAATATCACCCTGCGCAGAAAAGCAAGTCTTGTGTTCAATATTAAAAAAACCAGTAACGAAAACAATACGTTAGATTGGTCTTTACAATATACTGAACCTACTTGTGAAGTTTATGACGATGAAGAAACCAACGAAAGTTTAGGACGCTGTTACGAGACTGGTTCTTTTGAAGGAACCTTAGATAATACAAATCCAGATTTTGAATCTGAATTTACATCGGTGCAAAATACAACCGTCCAATTTACCTATCAACTTAATAATACGGAACCTCAAACTATTTCAATAGAACTTACTGAAGCAACCAATTTCTATGAATTCGAATATTAAGCAACTTTTATTTGCGATATGTATTGGTATTATCACCAATACTTATGCTCAAGAAGAAACGAAAAACCTTGAACAAGGCAATGACATGACTCAAGATGATCATTATGCTATGTTCAAAGTTGGTTATTACAACCCAATAGCCATTGGGGATAATTTTGCAAATGGAGCGTTAGAACAAAAAGGAGGTGTGGAGTTTTCATTTTTAGCAAATCTCTTTGAAACGCCTTTTTTAATAGGCTTGCAATACAATTATTTTCATAGTGATGTAACAAACCAACAATTAGTTGGTACGTACGATGATTCAGAAATTCATTCCTTTGGACCCCTATTAGGGTACCAATTACTATTTACTGAAACTTGGCGCGCAACTATTGCTTCTGGTGTAGGTATTACTCATTATCAAAATAGAGCCTCAAATGAACATTTTAACGATACTGCAACTACGTTGTGGGTCATCCCAACGGTGAGTTATCATTTCAATAAAACGCTAGGGATTTATTTTTCGGGCTCCTACCGAAGGGATTTTATGAATATTCAAACTCCAGAACAACTAGACTCCTTTTTTAAGTCGGCCAATTACATAAGTCTAAGCCTTGGGCTACATATACTTATTTAATGAGTTTTTATTTGAAAAAAGCAACACGTGATTAGTGGAATGAGATTTCTCTTTCCAGTGGAAATGACTACGGCAATCGTTTTTTCATTTCTTCCACAATATTGAACGCTGCGGGGCAAATAGCCACATTTTTTAAGGTTAAGTTTGAAATTTGCTGAAATTTCTTCCGGTCGGTATGTGGAAATTCCTTGCAAGCTTTTGGTCTTACATCGTAAATACTACAGTAATTATCTTCCCCTAAAAATGTACACGGGACGCCTTGCAGCACATAATCGTTCTCTTCATCTAGCTGCAAATACGTTTCGATAAACTTGCTCGGTTTCATCCTAAAATGCTTGGCGATGCGCTCAATATCTTTTTGAGTAAAAAGAGGTCCCGTGGTTTTACAACAATTGGCACAGGTAAGGCAATCGGTACGTTCAAACTCTTCAGTGTGCAATTCTTGCATCAACGAATCTAAGTTTTTCGGGGGTTTACGCTTCAGTTTTTTAAAGAACTTTTTGTTCTCGTTATGTGTATCTTTGGCGCGTTGCGGGAGTTGTTTCAGGATTTCTTCCATAGCAACTGCAAAGGTATGAATTACGAAGTACGATTTAAGAAGTACGAATGAAAAATATAGACAACTCCCGATAAAGGTGGTTGAGTGTTTTTCGTTTTTTGAAACTATACTGATAACAAATTATTAAAAACTGATAAAACGAAAAATATATCGAAGCTACCGCTAGACGGGTTATAACAAATAAATTTTCAAACATATCACCTCAAAAAAAGTACTGACTAACCAATCCATATACACATCGACTCATCAACTAAATAACAATACCCCAATGACCGATATTTTAGGCACCGCACTACTCGATTATTACCACGGAAAGTACACCGAGGATATTTTGACCGAAACCAATATCACCGAAGAAGATATCATGCCCCTTCCCTACTTATTTCGAGAGTATGCTGAAATGCCTTCCATTGAACAAAAAGCACTCGATTTATCGTATGGAAAAACATTAGATGTTGGCTGTGGCGCAGGAATTCACTCTTTATATCTTCAAAAGAAAGGTATCAAAGTAACTGCTATTGATACTTCAAAAGGAGCCGTAGAGGTTTGTAAATTAAGAGGCGTTGAAAATGTTCAGCACATAGATTTACTCGCTTTAAAGGGTGAAAAATTTGACACTATTTTATTGTTGATGAATGGAACGGGAATTTTTCAGAAACTGGAATTCGTTTCAAAATATCTTCAGAAATTAAAATCCCTTCTTACTCCTAAAGGACAAATTTTAATTGACAGTAGTGACTTAAAATATATGTTCGATGCTGCTCAGGAAGAAAATATTTTTATTTCAGAAAAAGGGTATTACGGCGAATTGGAATTTACAATGAAATACAAAGGAAAAGAAAGTGCGCCATTTAGTTGGATTTACTTAGATGAAGCTCTTTTCAAAAAAAAGTGCCACGCAAATGGGTTTAATTTTAAACTCGTATGTAAAGGAAACCACCACAACTATTTAGCAAAGCTTACGAAGAAGGATGAATAAATTTATTGAAAGGTTTGCTGTTTTTTTTCGGCTATATACTGAAACATTAAAAAAACAGTTAAAATAAAGCGACCCATTTTCGAATTATAGATGTAAAGGGTATGTTTGCTGAAATTTAATTATTAAACTATGAAGTTTTCCCCCGTTGCCCTATTTTTCTTATTTTTCTCAACCCTAGTATTTACCGGTTGTAAAAGCGATGATTCTGATGAAGCAATTAATGACCCAACAGCTGAAAACAAAAAATCATTAGGTACTTCCGCAGAAGATATTCTATCTGATGATATTTATAAGAGCATGACCGTGGAATTAGTATATTCATTAGGTTTTGAACCTGAGGAACAAACTAAAAATATGCTCACCCAGTTTTTGAATGCCCGTGTTAACAAACCAGGAGGTGTTATAGTTAAAGAAACGGTTATCAATCCTCCGCAAGGAGCTCCTTTTGATATAGATGAAATAAAAGAAATTGAAGAAAACAATAGAACAGCCTATACAGCGGAAGATGACTTAGCAGTGTATGTTTTCTTTTCAAACGGAAACTCTAGCAAAGACACAGAAACTAGAGTAACCTTAGGGACTGCATATTTAAATACATCCATTGTTCTTTACAAAAAAACATTTCTAGATTTAGTAGCTAATAATCAAGGAACAGATTTGGCTACTTTAGAAACAACTACTCTTGAACATGAGTTTGGTCATATTTTAAGTCTTGTAAATATTACAGATGACGATATTCATCCTGAAAATCACGAAGACACCGCTAATTCTAGACACTGTGTAGTAGAGAATTGTTTAATGTATTTTGAAGCCACTAACACCGAGCGTGCTACTGTAACACGATTTTTACAAAGCAGAGGGAATGTTCCAGAGCTTGATCCATTATGTATCGCTGATTTACAGGCAAAAGGCGGTAAATAGCTTCAATCAAAATTTTAAAAATAGAACTCTACATTAAGGGTGCTTTTATATAATTAGCACACCCTACAAAACCTATTCTTTTTCTTCTAAACTAAATTCTTTTTTACCATTTATAAACGTAGCCAATACTTTGGTAGTAGGAATACTATCCTCCTCTACTTTCATAATATCTCTATCTAATACAGTGAAATCTGCAAACTTCCCTTCTTCAATGCTTCCTTTTTCGTTTTCTTCAAAGTTTGAATACGCTGCCCAAATAGTCATACCTTTTAGTGCTTCTTCGCGGGATAAGGCATCTTTTTTCTGAAAGCCGTTTTCAGGATAATGCTTTAAATCTTTTCGAGCCACAGCTGCATAAAACGTGTACATCGGGTTTACCTTTTCTACTGGAAAATCGGTCCCTAAAACAATAATTCCTGCATTTTCTAACAACGTTTTATAAGCATATGCTCCTTTTATTCTTTCTGAACCTACTCTATCTTCTGCCCAATACATATCACTAGTAGCGTGGGTAGGTTGAACGGAAGGAATGATATTTTTTGAAAACTTATCGAAATCTTTTTCTGTAACAATCTGAGCATGTTCCACTTTCCAGCGAGCATCTGTTTTCCCTTTTAAAGCAGATTGATACGCCCGTAATACTGCAATATTAGCTGAATCGCCAATGGCATGTGTATTCATTTGAAAACCGGCTGCAGCGATTTTATCGGCAAGGTATTGTAAACTATCAGCAGGCGTAATCATAGCGCCAAAATGTCCAGGCATATCGCTGTACGACTCACGCATAGCAGCTCCTCTTGAACCCAAAGCTCCATCTGCATATACTTTTACGGAACGAACATTTAATCGGTTGGTTTTAACTTTTCCGTTATTTAAATAATAATCCAAGTTTTTAGGAGTGTTACTTGCCATTGCATATACGCGCAATGCCATACTATCTCGTTGCTGCAAACTATCTATTAATTCGATAATTTCTCTATCTAAACCTGCATCGTTTACAGTAGTCAATCCCATTTCAATACAAATACGCTCGGCATCTAATAAAGCTTGTTTATTGTAGCTTTTGGTTTGTTTTGGAAACGTTTTTTTCACCAAACTCATAGGACTATCTACTAAAATTCCAGTAAGCTTTCCGTCTTCAACACTTATTACGCCGCCTTCCATTTTTGTTTCTTTAGTAATCCCGGCCAACGCTAAAGCTTTACTGTTTACAATCATTGCATGACCATCAATTCGGGTTAAAGCGACAGGTGTTTTAGGAAACAAAGAGTCTAATTCTTTTTTAGTGGGAAATTCTTTATTTTCCCAATCGTTTTGGTCCCAACCACGACCGATAATATATTCCTTATTTTTTTCTTTCTGAAAGGTTATAACCCGTGCCAACACCTCATCATAACTTGTAGTCTCTGTTAAATCTACATTTTGCAAGTTAAGCCCTAAACCAAACAAATGCGCATGTGCATCAATTAGTCCCGGAACTATAGTTTTCCCTTTGGCATCATACGTTTCAGCAATATTATACTTTAATTCCAATTCGGGTTTTACACCTATTTCAATGATTTTCCCATCTTTAACTACAAACGCATGTTCTGTATCAAAATTCTTATTAACGGTATAAATAGTTGCGTTTTTTACCAATAAATCTGCCGGATTTTTTTCTGGGGCACAAGAAATTACTAGGATTAATATAAGTAAAGGGAATAATTTTTTCATAGCTAATTTTTAAAATAACACTGCAAAAATAAAGAAAGCAACTGTAAATACCTGTCTCTTATACACATCTGACGCTGCCGACGACTCCTTACGTGTA
>CAJXPE010000074.1 GCA_913057965.1 uncultured Marixanthomonas sp.
AAGGTTTATTTTCCCATCAGATAACTCAAAAAGATGTTTAAAAATTACTTCATCATCAACAGTATCTTTGTTCCAATTAAGGAAACATTTTTTCATGTGGTTGGCAATGTTAAGGATCAATCCTTCTTTTTTATCGCCTTCTTCCCAACTATTGGCCACATCGATCATACGCTTTATGTTATTGCCATAAAACCTGTATTTTGGAAAGTTTTGTGGATAAGGTAACGGTTGTGGTGGTTCTGTTAATTCTTCCCGCGACGGTTTTGGAAACGGAGAATCTACATCCAATTTAAAATCGGACATAATAATTAATTGATCCCAAAGTTTGTGCTGAAAATCTGGAACGTCACGTAAATGTGGGTTTAAGTTACCCATCACCGCAATAATGCTTTTTGCAACTTTATTGCGCTCCTCTCGGTCTTCTATTGAAACGGCATGTTCCACCATTTTTTGCATGTGGCGTCCGTATTCTGGAATAATTAAATGCGTGCGTTCGGTATTGTATTCTATGTTATCTAACAAAATTAAAAATTTAAGGAAGTATTCTTCTTGAAGTAATTATGGTTGCAAAATACTAAAATTATAGTGAAATGACACCTTCCACTTCAGAAACTTGCAAATATTTCTCTATTACAGCATCAGGAGAATCTAAAGTCACTTTTATAGATACACTAGTATACGTTCCCTTTGAAGAGTCACGGGTATTAATTTTAGCATCTGTGTTATTAAAAACAGCTTCAATTTCAGCAATTTTTTCAGAACTAGAAGGAACAATAAATTTATATAAGTATTCAGAAGGCCAAGAGGTATCTTCCTTTAATTGTTCACGCAAGCGATTATAAAAGTCTGTTGTTTTTTTATCGTTTTTCATTAAATCTTTTTCTTTTATACAAAGATACACTTTTCAGTATCAATATTTATTTGCTTAATTTGTACAAAAATTATACCGATTGAAAACAAAGCGAATCGTAATAACCGGAGGTCCTGGAACCGGAAAAACCACATTAATTAACGAACTTGAAAAGAAAGGTTTTACTTGTTTGCATGAGGTATCACGTGAGGTGATTAAAAAGGCTCAAGAAGAGGGGATTGAACAGCTTTTTTTAACCGATCCCATCCTGTTTAGCCAACAGTTGTTAGATGGTCGTTTGCAACAGTTTAATGAAGCCAAAACACACAAAGAAAAGTGTTTGTTCTACGATCGTGGGTTACCCGACGTAACAGCCTATATGGATTACTTTGAAACAATCTACCCTGAAACATTTACCAAAACGTGCACTGAAAATCAGTATGACACTATATTCCTATTGCCTCCTTGGAAAAAAATATACAAACAAGATAACGAACGTTACGAAAGCTTTAAAGAAGCTGAAAAAATACACGAATCACTTTTAAAAAGCTATCAAGATTACGGATACACTGTTCAAATTGTTCCTATAGGTTCTGTTGAAGAAAGACTCGCATACATACTTAACAACTTGAATTAAATTATTTGAAAACACCACTGCAAATCCTTGAAAACTATTGGGGATTCTCTTCTTTTAAACCCATGCAAGAAGCCATTATCGCTTCGGTATTGGACGACAAAGACACCGTAGCTTTATTGCCTACCGGAGGTGGTAAGTCCGTTTGTTTTCAAATTCCTGCTTTGGTAAAAGAAGGTACTTGTATTGTAATTTCACCCTTAATAGCATTAATGGCCGATCAAGTAAACGCGTTAAAAGATCGAGGAGTAAAAGCAATGCACATCTCGGGAGGAATTTCTTTTTCAGACTTGCAAACCAGCATGGATAATATTCTCTACGGAAACTATAAATTTTTGTACCTATCGCCCGAACGTTTACAGCAAGAGTTAGTCCAAAACACAATACGACAATTAAATGTAAGCTTAATTGCCGTAGATGAAGCACATTGTATTTCGCAATGGGGAAACGACTTTCGCCCGGCATATAAAAACATAACTGTTTTACGAGAACTAAAACCTTTAGCTCCAATTATAGCTCTAACCGCCACAGCAACACCCGAAGTATTAGAAGACACCATCAACGAGTTAAATTTAGAACTTCCCGCTGTTTTTAAAAACTCGTTTGCTCGCCCTAATTTGGCGTATCGAGTTCGTAAAGTTGATGATAAGTTATATTACATAGAACAGCTTTTAAAGAACAATACGGGATCGGCCATAGTATATGTGAGAAGCCGAAAAAGTGCTGTGGAAACGAGTAATCATCTTAATCAATTGGGGTTCCGTAGTACTTTTTATCACGGCGGAATTTCAAAAAAAGAAAAAGACGACCGCTTAGCACAATGGCAAACAGGCAGCATTCCAACAATGGTTGCTACCAATGCGTTTGGTATGGGGATCGATCATCCCAACGTTCGGTTTGTTATTCATATCCAATTGCCTGAAAGTTTGGAGAGTTATTTTCAAGAAGCAGGTCGTGCTGGAAGGGACGGAAATTATGCCCAAGCTGTATTATTATATAACGAATACGATAAAACTTTGGTAAAAAAACAGTTTATTGATGCTTTACCAACCCCCAAGCACCTCAAAAAAATATATCGAAAACTGAACAATTATTTTCAGATTTCGTATGGTGAAGGCGAGTTTGAACAATTCAGCTTTAGTTTTACCGAGTTTTGTAGTACATATAAATTAAACACTTTGTTAGCCTATAATGCTTTAAACTCATTGGATCGGTTGGCCGTTATACAATTATCAAAAGAGTTTGGACGTAAATCTACCGTTCAGTTTTTATGGCCTTCAGACAAGGTACTCGAGTATTTTTCAGGAGATATAACCGCTTCCGTTATTGGTAAAACAATTCTTAGATTATATGGTGGTATTTTTGAAATGCCAACGGGAATTGACTTAGATGTAATTTCAAAAAAAACAGGACAATCGGTGGCAACAATTATTTCTGTTTTACAAAAAATGAAACGTGATGAAGTAATCGATTTATTGTTAAAAATCACCGATGCTACGATCACATTTTTAAAACCTCGAGAAGACGATAAAACCATCAATGTAATTGCCAAAGAGATTGAAACGCTCAACCAGAAAAAGCGAGGGCAAGTAGCTTCGGTATTACAATTTGTTGCGAATAATACCGAATGTAAAAGTGTTCAATTAGTCCGTTATTTTGGTGATACAGAAGCTGAAAAATGTGGTATTTGTTCCGTTTGTGCTTCTCAAAAAAATACAGCCAGTAAAAACGAGTTGAAACTAATTTCTGAAAAAATCTTGCATTTATTGGAAGAAAGTGAAATGGATGCTCGAGAGCTTTCAGAAAAAAGTACTTTTGCCACTGAAAAGATAATTCATGTATTACGGTTATTGCTAGATAATGGCAAGATAAAACTGAATACAAAAAACCAATATTACCTACATTCATGAGAGATTTACGCATTGTTTTTATGGGAACGCCTGATTTTGCTGTTGGGATTTTAAAAAAACTATTAAAAGAAGAAAAAAACATTGTGGGCGTTATCACAGCGCCAGATAGGCCTGCTGGTAGAGGACGAAAATTAAAGCCTTCTTCGGTAAAAGAATTTGCAGTATCAAAAAATTTACCCGTTTTACAGCCTACTAACTTAAAAAACAACGATTTTTTAACTGAACTACAAGCACTAAAAGCCAATTTACAAATTGTTGTTGCCTTCCGTATGTTGCCAAAAGTAGTTTGGTCGATGCCCGCATATGGTACGTTTAATTTACACGCTTCCCTCCTGCCCCAATATCGGGGAGCAGCGCCTATAAATTGGGCTATAATTAATCAGGAAACAAAAACGGGTGTTACTACATTTTTTATTGATGAAAAAATTGATACCGGAGCCATTATTTTAAAAGAAGAAGTCGCTATTTCAGAAAATGAAACGGCTGAAAGCCTGCATGACACCCTAATGGAACTTGGTAGTGATCTAGTGGTAAAAACAGTTTCAAAGATTGAAACCAATGAAGCCAAACCGATTCCTCAAATTCAAGATATAACTATAAAAGAGGCTCCTAAGCTCACTTCAGAAAATACAAGGATAAACTGGGATGATACTGTTGAAAGTATTGATGCCTTTATTAGAGGGCTTTCCCCTTATCCTGTTGCGTGGAGTATTCTTGAAAATGAAGGCGAAATGTTGAAAGCGAAAATCTATTCAGCATCCAAAGAGGTTGTTGCACATTCAGAAAAACCGGGCACTATTACTACGGACAAAAAAAGTATGAAAGTGGCTACAAAAAACGGGTATATATATATTAAGGTATTGCAACTGCCAGGAAAACGGAAAATGGATATTGCTTCACTTTTAAATGGGTTTTCATTTGCAAAAGAGGCCAAACTTGTGTAACCCCTTGTCATTGCTGAATTTGTTAAAATGAGCAAAAAACAAGCTTTGGTTGTTAACAAACACCCAAAGTTATTAACAAATACCCCGATTTAGTGCGCTATTCCTTGCATGAACCGATAATCCGTTTAAATTTGTAGAGCAATTAAATAAAGTTTAACCAACAATCTAATTTTAAAAATTAAACTATGAACAAATCAGATTTAATCGACGCAATGGCAGAAGATGCCGGAATTACAAAAGCAGCTGCGAAAAAGGCATTAGAGTCTTTCCTTGAAAATGTAGAGGGAGCGCTTAAAAAAGGAAACAGAGTATCGTTAGTAGGATTCGGTTCTTGGTCAGTATCTAGAAGAGCTGCCCGTGAAGGTAGAAACCCACAAACAGGTAAAACCATTAAAATCGCTGCTAAAAACGTTGTTAAGTTTAAAGCAGGATCAGATTTACAGAGTGCTGTAAACTAAGCAAGAAATTGCCTACTTTAAAACACACCCTGCCTTTTGGCGGGGTTTTTTATAGCCTTATTTTATACAACAATCGTCTTAAGTGTTGGATATTCAAAAATTAATGTTTAGATTTAGTTTTATAAAACCAAATAAATGACCACATTAAAACCAGCTAAAGGATTATTGTTAGTTGCAGAACCTTCTATTATAGGTGATGTTTCTTTCAATAGATCTGTGGTTTTATTAGCTGAACACAATGAAGAAGGATCCGTTGGTTTTATCTTAAACAAACCTTTAGAGTACACATTAAAAGATTTTATCTCAGAAATAGACTCCACACTTCCGGTTTATAATGGCGGACCAGTTGAGCAAGACAATTTATATTTTATTCATAGAATACCAGAGTTAATTCCGGAAAGTATTGAAATAGCAAGCGGCATTTATTGGGGCGGTGATTTTAATTCGGTTATGGGGTTATTGCTCCAAAATAAAATTGACGAATCACAAATACGCTTCTTTTTAGGATATTCAGGTTGGGAAAGTACACAGTTAAATCAAGAACTGCAATTGAATAGCTGGGTTGTGGTACCCAATAACTATAAAAATGAAATAATTGGAAAACCTTATACTAATTTCTGGAAAGAAAAAATGATTGAATTTGGTGGCGATTATCTTATTTGGTCTAATTCACCGGAGAATCCTGCTTATAATTAACCTAACCGCGCTTTTACATTTAATTTTGCCAACAATTCTTTGGCCACTTCACGATCATATTCTTTTTTACGATATTTTGAAACGGGCTGAATCCCTGTAATTACATTGGTAATAAAAATTTCATCAGCTTTTTGCAGTTCAAACGGAGAAACAGATGTTTCTTCAAGAATATAATCAGGCATTTGCCCTAAAATTTTAATAATCTGTTTTCTAAGAATACCGTTTAAACACCCATCTGTTATAGGTGGCGTTTTTATTTTATACCCTTTCACTAGAAAAATATTTCCATTCAAGGCTTCCACCACTTGTTTCTTTTCATTTAACAACAAACAATTGGCATAATCGTTTTCTTGAGCATAAACGCTTCCTAAAACATTCAATACTTTATTGGTGGTTTTTAAGGTAGAAAGCATTCCAGAATTTATATAATGGTCTTTAAACAGTTCAATTTCATAAAAAGAATCATCCATGGTATAAAATGGATTTTCAAGTTCTTCAGAAGTGATTAAAAACTCCACATCATTTGTATCTGGGGAATACTTCCCTCCCGTTTTCCGCCAAACTAAAATCTTAGCCCTAAAAGCGCCATTTTTATTTTCTGAAGAAGCTATGGTTTGTAATACCTGCTCTTCTAAGTATTCCGGGGTGAAACTCATGGGGATTTCCATCCGCAAAATACGCATGGAAGCCATTAATCGAAAGTAGTGATCTTCCCAAAAGTATATTTTACCACCTGAGACTCGAAGGGTTTCAAACACGGCATCGCCATAGTTTAAACCGCGATTATCGGGTAAAATTGTTGTATTTATTTCTTGTAGTGTTCCGTTAAAATTATTCATAAAAAAAGCCGCTTTTATTTTGAGGATTTCAAAATAGTGCGGCGCAAAGATATTATAAATTAGACGGAATTTTTACTTAGAGCCTAATATCTGTTTTAAATTTGAAACCATGTTTTCCCATAACATTTTCCCTTCATCTATTTCATCATCTTCAGCATAATCGGTAATCATTAAAGAAACATCCTTGGTTATTTCGTCTACTTGAATGCGAAGTTCAAAAAAGTAATCGGTATCCTCATCATCTAACCAACGGAACTTAATACGTTCACCACTCTTCTTTCCAAGTAGTTTTGCCTTTTCTTCGCTCCCTTCCCACATAAAGGTAAAATATTCACCTCGTGAATTTACGTTATCAGCATACCACTCACTCATACCTGAGGGTGTAGAAATATATTGGTACAGCAATGATGGAGAAACCTGTATAGGAAATTCCATCTCGTATTTTATTTTATCTTCCATAGTTTTTTCTTAGTTAGAGCCCAATATATAGATTAATTCCATTATTGAAAAGAAAAGGGAGCCGATTTTTCATTTTTAGGTTTTATTTAATAAAACATACCTTTTTTATGCCTTGCTTAATAGTGCTTCAGTAAAATTATACGGTAATTAGCAACTAAAAAAATATCGTATCTTTAGTTAACCTTTCGTATTCAGAAAGATAGAGAGAAATTTAGCAAAAAAAAAACATTATGAAACGACTTTTTATTTTACCAGCAATTTGTATGCTTTTGGTACTTAATAGCTGTAAGGACAAAAAAAACGAAAAAGACGCCGACCAAACCATGGAAAACCAAGAAGTTGAAATGGTTGAAGAAGAAATGGAAATGAATATTAATACAGACTCTTTGGCTACTGAAATTGACAATAAACAAGAAATGATTGAATCTAACCTTGGAGATCCTGTTGAAATGAGTACCGAAAACCTTCGGGAAAAGACTAAACAAAAATGGAAAAAAATCCACTTTTACACCAAAGATGGTCAAGTAGTACGCGTTAAAACGTATCCGTACGAGGATATTTCAAAACGAACCGAAGAGTTTTATTTTGATAATGGTTCTTTAATGCTTGCCGTGATAGAAGACGACGGATCTGAAGAAGCAGATAATGAAAAGAAAGCAGATAAAATATACTATTTCTATAACGGTGAGCCTATTAAAGAGGTGAACAACTCAAAAAGAGAAAAAGAATATAACCTGAAGGATTCTGATGCTGAAGAACTGCAGCAAGAAGCGATGGAGTATCTAGACTTATACAGTAATCGAGAAGAATAATTCTTCAAAATTTTAAATAAAATAAGCGGAAAGGCTTTACCCTTTCCGCTTTTTTATTTTGTAGCGAAAATGATTTCTGAAAGAATATTCACCAATTGTGGGGTGTATAAAACCCATTCATTTTCAAAAAAGACGTAGCACCTGGCCATTCTGCTAAATACCCGTCGCTATGTATCTATTGTCGATTCATTTGCTTTTACAAATGTTCCGTCAAGATAAATCTGAGTGTTGTTATTGTAGTACACGTATTTAATTGTTATTTCATTAAATAAAAAAGCCTTTCTTATTCGGAATTATAGTGGTCTTTTAATTTTCAAACACGGTTTTTCCGTCTTTCGTCAACGTATAACTATCGCCTTTTCCTCTTAATTCATAAGTATCATTATCGTACCAAATCCCCGAAGCTGCTTTTTTCTGTGTTAAATCTATTTGTTCACCACCGTTAAAGTAAGCTTTTACGGTTCCTTCGGTGTTATTGAAGGTCATCGTTAAAACATCGCCCTTATCATTTTTTGCTTCGGTTTTTACAACGTCATCTTCGTGTTCAAAAACTATATTTCCATCTTTTGTAAGTGTAATATCGTTTCCTTTTCCTCGAAGTTCGTAAGTGTCATTTTTATACCAAATTCCAGAACCAGCTCTTTCTTGATTTAATTCAATGGTTTTTCCGTTAAAATTTACGGTGGCAATTCCTTTTGTGTTGTTAAACTTCATTTCTAGTTTTCTGCCGTCTTTATCGGTTAGGGTATTTGTAACTATATTATCTGAAGTATTTTCAACTGTTTCAGTAGTCGTATTGTCAGCATGGTCTTTAGTTACATTGTCTTTGCAAGAGGTTAAAAATAATGCTGTTAACATTGTGATTGTTAGAATTGTCTTTTTCATTGTTTTTTGTTTTAAATTGATTTGAGGGTTATTGATTATTATTTTTAATAGTCCACATTGAACCATTTTTGGTGGTTAATTTCTCTAAAATCTTTTTATCTGAAAGTTCATTAAGTATTTTCTCACTTTCGTTTCTTGGGTTTCCAGAGAGTTCAGAAAATTCTTTTGCTGTAAGTGAATTGTATTTTGAAAAGAGGGTTTTCCAGTCTTTGCTGTATTCACTTTTAGTAGCATTCGGATTCAATTTTAGAATGGCCATTTCGTAAAATGCATAAGGTTTGGTGCCATACACTATTTCTTTATTACCTACATCATCCATAAAGAAAATGGTTGGGAATCCCCTCACGCCCAATTCTCTTCCTAATTTTAAGTCTTCTTCAAACAGTCCTTTTGCTTTACTTTCAAAGTCGGTTTTGAACTGTTCCGTATCTAACCCTACTTTTTTAGCTGCAACTTCTAAGTGTTCCCATTTAGCGATATTCTTCTTTTTCAGAAAAACCATTTCACGAATTTCCCGCATAAACAAATGCGCTTTTTCTTCATCTTGTATTTGTGCTGCTTTAAATGCAATAGATGGCGGATAAGAGGAGTCTAACGGGTCTTCCAGCCATAAGTCTCCGTCAATGGGCATATCATAATGTTCACTCACCTCGTCCCAATGATGTGCCACGTCTGAAGGTTTTCCAATGCCACCGCTGTTGTAACTCCAGTCGGGCAACAAGCCGCCCATTCTATACTCTATTTCAATAGCATTGCCATATTCCAATTTAAGTTTACGCAATTGTGGCTCAATGCCCCAACAGGATGAGCAAATAGGGTCTGTGTAATAAATGAGTTTGACAGATTTTTTGGTTGCTTGCATATTGCTTTGAGATGCAGTATCTGTATTTTCATCGGTTGTTTCACACATTCCGGTTTCTATGTCGCATAAAAGCGGATTATTATTTGATGTTTCGGTATTCATCTTTTAGTTTTAATATTAACTGAGAAGCTATGCAATGCAGAACAAGGTTATAACCTTATTTTACTTCTTCTGAAGTTGCAAACTCCTCCATTTTTGTAATCAAATTATTTTCAACGGTATATATTTGAACCCATTTTTGTTTTAGTTCCCTTCCTGATCGTTTTACTTTTTGATGTTCTTTGCCCAACACAACAACCATATTGTCTTCAACGATATATTGTTGTGGTTCAAAGTTGATGATTTCTGTTTTCTTGAGAATATCAGTGTAAAAAGCTCGTACCCCTTCCTTTTTTTTAAAAACTCCAGCAGGTATAATTTGCGTACCGTGGTAAATCCATACAGTATCGTCGGAAACTGTTTCTACAAATTTATCTACATTGCCACTACTAAATGCAGCAAACATATTTTCTACTACATTTTTTGCTGAATTTTTCATTTTTATAAAATTTAGAATTTGTAATAGGTGTAAAATAATCCCGTGAAAAAGCTTCCACAGGAATATTTATAAAACTGTAATTACTTTGCATTTGTATGAATCCATTTTTCAAAGGCTGCCATATAGTCTTTAAGGAAGCCTTTGGTAGAATCATTGATAAGCTTTCCGTTATCATCAAAAAGGTCTGCAGCGCCTCCAATGTAAGCTTCAGGTTGTGCCATAGTAGGTACGTTCACAAAAACCAATGATTGGCGTAAGTGATGATTAGCCCCAAATCCGCTGATAGCACCAATTGAAACACTCACAACAGCCGCTGGTTTTCCGTTCCACGAATTTTCTCCATAAGGGCGGGAGCCTACATCAATCGCATTTTTTAAAACCCCGGGTACGGAGCGGTTATATTCTGGTGTAAAGAATAAAAGACCATCTGCTCCTTTAATTTCTTTTCGTAAATCAGCCCATTCTTTTGGTGGATTTGCTTCTAGATCTTCATTGAACATTGGTAAGCCCGAAATATCCATAAGCTCAAGTTCTAATGAATCTGGCGCCATTGCCATCATCGCCTTAGCTGTTTTGAGGTTAAAGGATTCTTTGCGTAGACTTCCTACGACAACTGCAATTTTGTACTTTTTCATAATTTTTTGTATTTCTATTTATATTAAGGAAATTAAAGCCACTTTCCTAGTCCATTAAGGATACTTTAGCAGTAACAATGATATTTATAAGTTCCGTCTGAACTTTATTCTAAGTTATTTTTACTTATTTTTTCAGATTGATAGAAGAAAATGATCGGTCAGTACCTGGTAGTAAATTTTACGCTTTACAATTGTAATAGATAAGCAGTAATAGGTCCTAAACTGTAAATTTTGCCGCAACCCAAGCGGCTTCGTGTTGGTAGCGTTTTCAATTTACCCCGAAAACCAATACCGATAAAAAGGGGCTGGTACTCGCCCCGACCATTCCGCCTTTCGGCTTAATTTTAATCCTTTAATTCTGTGAGCCAATTAATTTCTTGAATCTTACTATCCAGTTCTCTAAATGCCCTTCCTGTTTGATCCATTTCAGTTTGTAACTTTTTAATATCAATGGTGGTTTTCAGGTTGGCTTCACCGCTATTATTTACTTGTGCCGCAAACCTGATGTTTCTTAGTTTTTCAGAAAGCATTTTTAACGAGTCCCTTTTGGCAAGGGCTTCCATAAGAGAACCTTCCCCTTCAACAAGAGTTTCGTTATTAGTTTTATTTATTCTTATGATGATTGACTCTAAATCTTGTATCGCTTTTCTAAGTTGTGCAAGTATTTTATTTGGGTCTTCTTGTGGTTTCTTATCATCGCTCACAATCAAAACAGGCCTAATCCTATTTTGAAGGTGTTCAATTTTTTTCATAAGATCTGCCCTTAACAAAAGTCCTTCAGCAAGTTTCATTTGTTTATTTAAAGATGTTTCTGACATTATAAAAATTTTAAAGTTTATTAATATTAGCTAATTTGGGGTTATAAAGTGCTTTAATAATCGCTTCAAGCTCACAACAATCTTAACCGGTATAATATTTATTGCACGGGTCCATTAGGGCCTATATTATGTAATTCATAGGAGTGGGAATAAATTTCTATACTATTGCCAAATGGATCTTCGGCAAAGGCCATTATATATGGTTTTTCGTCAGGATACATAACTTGTGGGGACATCGTTATTTTACCGCCACCACCCACAATTTGTTCTAATAATTTAGCGGGTTCGGGATGCTGCACGCAGAAATGGGAGATACCCGTTTTAAAGGGATTATCGGTTGAAGTAGATTCTTTATTTAGCTCAAATTCAAATACTTCAAACCCCATTCCATCGGCACTTGAAAGGTGTGCGAAGCTAAAAGACTTCCATCCTTTTCCATAGACCAATTTGCTTATTCTTGAAAGATTATTTTCTTTTTCTTCGGAAACTTTAATAGGTCCAGATATGTGGTACCATCCCATTACTTGGGTATAAAATTGAATGGCTTTTTCAAGATCGGGTACTGTGAGACCTATATGGGAAAAATTGATAGGATATGTTTTTTTCATAATTTTCTAATTTTTATTTCTACTTCATTGTATTAACAATCTGTCTCTTATACACATCTCCGAGCCCACGAGACCTCTCTACA
>CAJXPE010000075.1 GCA_913057965.1 uncultured Marixanthomonas sp.
CGAGATGTAGAGAGGTCTCGTGGGCTCGGAGATGTGTATAAGAGACAGCATTTAGATGAATTGTCTTCTGTTACCAACGAGACGTTGCAGCAACGTGCTGAACAAGTTCCGATTGCAAAGAAAATAATTGATGAAGTTGAATCTGAATTTGCTACATGGGTGCGTAATCGTCACTTTATTCCTACGGTAATAGCTTTAAAAACAAAGCTTTCTGAAATTAAAGCAGGTGAAATTGATTATCACCGTAAAAAACTCAATGATTTTAATGAAGAGCAAGCTGAAATTATCAGCGACCGAATCATTCAAAAAATAACAACCCAAGTTGTAAACCACCTGAAGCAAGCAAATGGTTCGACAGAAGAACACTTACAAATGCTGGAAACCATGTTTCAGTTAGAAGAAAGTGAACGTGAATAAAACCATCCGAATCGGTACGCGCGACAGTGAATTAGCACTATGGCAAGCAAAAACCGTACAAGCCCAACTTGAAAAATTAGGATATAAAACTGAATTGGTCCCTGTAAAATCTACAGGCGATTTGGTATTAGATCAACCCTTATATGAAATGGGAATCACGGGTATTTTTACCAAAACCCTAGATGTTGCTATGCTGAACGGAACGGTAGATATTGCTGTACACAGCATGAAAGATGTGCCTACCCATTTACCAAAAGGGATTGTACAAACCGCTGTTTTACCAAGGGCAACATCAACGGATATTTTGGCAACAAAAGGCGACTTCGATCCCGAACAACCCAGCACCATTGCAACTGGTAGCCTACGCCGAAAAGCTCAATGGCTTAACCGCTACCCCAACCACACAGTCGTCAATTTACGCGGAAATGTAAACACCCGGTTACAAAAGCTCCAAGATAACGATTGGCAGGGTGCCATTTTTGCAAAAGCAGGCTTGGAACGTATAAACGTATTGCCTGATAATTTTGAATCTCTTGATTGGATGATACCTGCTCCCGCCCAAGGCGCCATGGTGATTGTAGCTTTAGAAAAGGACGCGTTTAGTAGAGAAGCGACTTCAAAATTAAACAATACAGAAGCCGATATTTGCACGTATATTGAACGTGCTTTTCTTCAAAAACTAGAAGGTGGATGTACCGCACCTATTGGGGCATTGGCCACTTGTATCGACGACACAATCCAATTTAAAGGAGTGTTATTTTCTTTAGATGGTCAAACAAAGTTAGAAGTTGCCAAACAGTGTTCTAAACATGATTACAAAAGTTTAGGAACTAGCTGCGCTGAAGAGATTTTAAATACTGGCGGAAAGGAATTGATGAAAGTGATTAAGTCTGAAATGGAAAAATAGATGCTGCATGAAATCACTTCTCTCCACTAAAAAACTAACTCTTAATCAAAAAGAACTACTTTTAAACTCAGGTTTAACCTTTGTAGAGTACAACGCCATTACTATTGATTTTTCAGCCTTTAATGCTCCAAAACGTATTGAAAATGCAATTTTCACGAGTAAAAATGCTGTAAAAGCTGTTTTTTTAAATAAAAAGACAACTCCTGAAATTAAAAATTGTTTCTGTGTGGGTGAAAAAACAAAAGCGCTTTTGGAAGAAAATGGTCAAAAGGTGATGAAAACGACGCATTATGGTTCAGAATTGGCTGATTATTTGACTAAAAACCATATAAAAGACACGTTTTACTTTTTCTGCGGAAATAAACGATTAGATACCATTCCTGATGTGCTAAAAGAAGCAAACATTGCATTTTCTGAAATAGAAACCTACAAAACAGGGTTAAACCCAACGAAATTCGACCGTCAATTTGATGGTATTTTGTTTTTCAGTCCAAGTGCGGTGCAAAGTTTTGTTTCAGAAAATAAACTAAAAAACTCAATTGCTTTTTGCATTGGCACCACGACGGCTGCAGAAGCAAAAAAACATACCGAAAATGTGGTGATTTCTAATTCAACTTCGGTTGAAAGCGTCATTGCCAAAGCAGTTAAAACATTAAAAAACTATGATTAAAAACGATTTATTTCTACGGGCATTAAAAGGTGAAACGGTAGAACGTCCACCCGTTTGGATGATGCGTCAAGCAGGACGCTACCTTCCTGAATTTATGGAGATAAAAGCCAAATACGATTTTTTTACACGCTGTCAAACCCCAGAATTGGCCAGTGAAATCACCGTACAACCCATTCGTAGATACGGAATGGATGCCGCTATTTTATTTTGCGATATTTTGGTAATTCCGCAAGCGATGAACATTGAGGTAGAGATGAAACCCGGCGTTGGGCCGTGGCTTCCAAACCCGATTCGTAGTGAAAAAGATTTAGACAGCGTTATTGTTCCCGATATTCATGACACGTTAGGATACGTGATGGACGCCATTAAAATGACCAAGGAAAAGTTGGATAACGAAATTCCATTAATCGGTTTTGCTGGGAGTCCTTGGACGCTTTTATGTTATTGCGTGCAAGGTCAAGGCTCTAAAAACTTTGATAAAGCAAAAGAATTTTGTTTTACACAACCCATTGCAGCACATACATTGTTACAGCGAATAACTGATACTACAATTGCATACTTAAAAGAAAAGGTAAAAGCCGGAGTTGATGCGGTGCAGGTTTTTGACAGCTGGGGCGGCATGTTATCGCCTACCGATTATCAGGAGTTTAGTTGGAAGTATATCCAGCAGATTATCGATGCTTTAAAAGACGAAGCGCCTGTGATTGCCTTCGGAAAAGGGTGTTGGTTTGCTTTGGATACGATGGCGGCGAGTGGCGCATCTGCTTTAGGCGTTGATTGGACGTGTGACCCACAAACAGCTAGAAAATTGACCGGAGGAAATATTACGTTACAAGGGAACTTTGATCCTACGCGATTGTTTAGTCCACCATCTGAAATTAAAAAGATGGTCACGCAAATGATTAATGACTTCGGAAAAGATAAATACATTGTAAACTTAGGCCACGGTATTTTACCTAATATCCCAATTGAAAATGCTGGGGCTTTTATTGAAGCGGTTAAAGAGTATAAGGCAGAATCATGAACGTTGTAAAACGCATCCGGCAGCTTAGCGTAAAACAGTTGTGGCATTTGTCGGTTGTGTTTATAAAACAGCCTTTTTTAGTCTTTCCTACACTGAATGCGACTAAGAAAACTATGCAAATCAGTAGTGATTTGTATGGAAGCGCACATCATAAAAATGGTCCTGCCAATGCATTTCGGCATGCGATGTGGAATGTTTTGATAGCAAAAGCGGCGTTTAGTAAGTTTCAGAATGTTGAAAAGAGCATCGAATGGGCAGAAAAAGTGACCGATTTGCACGAAAAGTTAGCGCCAAACAGCCCCTTAGAAACCGCGATGGATTTACATAATAATAAAATGGGGCGTCAATTTTTTGAGGAAGTTATAGATGTTTCAGAAGAAGAAATGATCAGTTTTCTTCAAAAAAAGGCAGAAAATGCTCAAAAAGTGGCAAAAACAAGCGAAATTGAAGTTTTAAAAAAAGAATTAGTTTTTATTAAAAAACCTTTATAGAACAAATCATGCTTAAAAACATCTTAAGCGGCATACAAGCTTATTTTAAAACGTTTCAACTAATTTCAAAACTGAAATTATGGAAGTATTTTGGCATTCCAGTTTTAATAAGTTTGCTAACGGCTACAGCCATTGGTTTTTTAGCGTGGGGATTGAGTGATACTATTGGTGCGTTTATTTCAAAAATTTGGTTTTGGGAATGGGGTGCTGAAACCTTCAGAACCATTAGCGATGTGTTGGGAGCCTTAATTATCGTTGCTATTGGCCTTATTCTCTACAAACACATCATTATGGCGTTAAGTGCGCCTTTTATGAGTCCTGTTTCAGAAAAAATTGAACAACATCTTTTAGGAATTACTCATACTCACAGAAACACTACAAATACAGCACAACTCTGGAGAGGCATACGGATCAACGTCCGTAATTTACTGTTGGAACTACTTTTTACTATTCCTATTTTACTACTCAGTTTAATTCCAATTGTAAATATTTTCACTTCGGTTTTACTGTTTTTAGTACAATCGTATTACGCTGGCTTCGGAAATATGGACTATACGCTAGAACGGCATTTTACCTATAGGGAAAGCATTTCATTTGTAAAAAGAAACAAAGACACTGCCCTTGGTAATGGAATTATTTTTATGGCAATGCTTCTAATCCCGGTTGTCGGTATTATTTTAGTTTTACCGCTATCGGTAACGGCCGCAAGTAGTGAAACGGTGAAACTTTTAAAAGAAAATAAGGAGATTCAAAATACCGAAACACTTCAGAACCAGTAATTATGGGAGTTTCTGAAACCACATATCTTTCCTTTTTAACTAAAAAAGACGCTACGTCTCTTTCCAGTTTAATGGTTTCAAACAAAGAACGTTTTCAACGGTATTTTCCTAAAACACAGGCACAAAATTTATCAGTTTTAGATTCTGAAACCTATATTAAAAATAAAGCTAAAGAACGTACTGATAAAACTGAATTTACCTTTGCTATAAAAGAGACTACTTCACAATTAGTTGCCGGTTTAGTTATCTTAAAAGATATAGATTGGAATAACAAAGAAGGAGAACTAGCGTATTGTATCGGAAGTAATTTTGAAGGCAAAGGCCTTATGACAAAAGCAATTAGTGAAGTTTCAAAAATTGCTTTTTCTGAATTACAGCTTTCAACATTAAAAATAATAGTACATAAAACAAATACAGCAAGTATCCGCGTTGCCGAAAAAACAGGTTTTATCTGGAAAAAAACATTGCTACAAGAATATACACCACCAGATGAATCGCCTATGGATATGGAGTTATATGAATTAGAAAGAAATAATTAATATGAAAGAAAAATTCGTAACCTACATAAAAAATCTACAAGATACCATCACTTCAAAATTAGAAGCAATCGATGGCAAAGCTACTTTTAAAGAAGACCCTTGGGTTCGAAAAGAAGGCGGCGGCGGTCGTACCCGAGTGATTGAAAACGGAGCCGTTTTTGAAAAAGGCGGTGTCAATATCAGTGAAGTCCATGGTAAGTTACCGGAAAGCATGCAAAACTATTTTGGCGTAAAAGATGCGAACTTCTTTGCGTGCGGTTTGAGTTTGGTATTACACCCAAAAAACCCTTTTGTGCCTACCGTTCATGCCAATTGGCGCTATTTTGAAATGTACGACCAAGAAGGAAACATTGTTGATCAATGGTTTGGCGGCGGGCAAGACCTTACCCCATATTATCTGTTTGAAGAAGATGCCAAACATTTTCATCAAGTAAGCAAAGCAGCTAGCGATAAGCACGATGCTGATTTCTATCCAAAATACAAAGCTCGTTGCGATGAATATTTCTACAACGCACATCGTGGTGAAGGAAGGGGAATCGGCGGTTTGTTTTTCGATTATTTAAAGAAAACCGAAACGATGAACATGGAAGACTGGTATAACTTTGTTACCGAAGTGGGCGATAGTTTTCTAGAAGCCTATGTGCCCATTGTTGAAAAAAGAAAAAATATTGAATACACCCAAGAAAACCGCGATTGGCAAGAAATTCGTCGTGGTCGGTATGTAGAGTTTAATTTGGTACACGATAAAGGCACGCTCTTCGGTTTAAAAACCAATGGCCGTATTGAAAGTATTTTAATGAGTTTACCGCCTCACGTTCAATGGCGATATGATCATAATCCAGAGCCTGGTAGCGAAGAAGAAAAACTGGTTAAGTGTTTAAAAGACCCAAAAGAATGGGTTTAATTAACGTTCTGTTTGTATCAATTGTTATACTTTTCTGAATAAACACAATACTTTGTTCATTTTTAGGTTCAGCTTAGTACTTTTGTTGGGTATTTCGTAATTTGACCCTTCGACTCAAAAAGCGAATGGCTCAAGAGACATATCGATTTATATTTCAGAATTATACATATTAAGCAATCAAAATATGAAAGTCAAAATAATCAACAAATCTGAACACCCAATTCCTTCGTATGAAACCATAGCCTCAGCCGGAATGGACCTTCGGGCTAATGTTGCAGAACCTTCAACTATAAAACCGTTACAGCGTGCCATCGTTAAAACCGGCTTATTTATTGAGCTTCCCATTGGTTTTGAAGCGCAAGTGCGACCACGAAGTGGATTGGCTGCAAAAAAAGGAATTACCGTTTTAAACAGCCCCGGAACAATCGATGCAGACTATCGTGGCGAAATTGGCGTTATCCTTGTGAATCTTTCCAATGAAGATTTTACCATTGAAAATGGCGAGCGGATTGCGCAATTGGTTATCGCAAAACACGAACGTGCCGTTTGGGAAGAAGTAGAAACGCTAGAAGAAACATCCCGAGGGACTGGTGGTTTTGGTAGCACCGGAACTAAATAATAAAATAACTATAAACCTAAACCTCCCCACAAACAAAAAAATCATGAAAATAATTGTACCAATGGCCGGACGGGGTTCGCGCCTTCGTCCACATACGTTAACCATACCTAAACCGTTAATTCCGGTGGCGGGAAAACCAATTGTACACCGGTTAGTGACCGAGATTACCGAAATTTTAGATGAAAAAGTAGATGAAATCGCTTTTATACTAGGCGATCCTGCATTTTTTGGGGATGATGTCGTTGAAAGTTTAGAAGAGTTAGCAAACAGTTTAGGGGCAAAACCTACTATTTATCGTCAGTTAGAGCCTAAAGGAACCGGTCACGCTATTATGTGTGCTGAACCATCATTGCAAGGTCCAGCGGTTATTGCGTATGCTGATACATTAATTAAAGCCGATTTCAACTTAGACAAAGAAGCCGATAGCGTTATTTGGACAAAAAAAGTGGAAAACCCAGAAGCGTACGGGGTGGTAAACCTGAATGATAAAGAAGAAATTACCGAATTGGTTGAAAAACCAACCGAATTTGTAAGCGATCAAGCTGTAATTGGTATTTATTATTTTAAAGATGTTGCTATTTTAAAGCAAGAACTTCAGTATGTACTAGATAATAACATTATTCATGGCGGCGAATACCAAATAAACGACGGTATTAAACGCATGATGGCCGACGGAAAAATATTTAAAACCGGAACGGTAGATGAATGGATGGATTGTGGTAATAAAGAAGTAACCGTTGCTACCAACAAGAAAATGCTAGGTTTTATTGCTAAAACCAGCGAAAAGCTCATATCAAATAATCATACCATCGAAAATTCAGAAATTATAGAACCTTGCTTTATTGGGGAAGAGGTTATGCTTAAAAATAGTAAAGTAGGGCCGTATGCGTCGATTGGCAAAGGCACAATAATTGAGGATAGTACCGTTAAAAATAGTATAATTCAAACGCATTCGGTCGTTAAAAATGCTACTTTAGATAATGCAATGATTGGTAATCACGCCACATTTGACGGTAAGTTTACGAACGTTAGTATTGGGGATTATTCAACTTTAAAATAAGTCAATTAAGGCTGATTCAATTATAATTTGAAACTTAAGTTTTTATATATCTTTTTAGTTTTTTTCGGAATCATTGTAATTCCGAAGCAAGTTGTTGCGCAAGAAACTGAACCTGTTGCAGAACAGCCTACGGACGATTTAGGGAATGTTACCGATGCTTTTCAGGAAAACTTTTTTGAAGCCTTAAAGCAAAAAGGGATCGAAAATTATGAATTAGCGTTAGATGCGCTTCGGAAAGCTGAAAAAGCAGCGGAAAATGATCCGAAATTAGAAGCTGTCGTTGCGTTTGAAAAAGCTAAAAACTTGACTGAATTAAAGCAGTTTGAAGAAGCCGAAGTCAATTTTAAAAAAGTGTTGAAAACCGAGCCCAAACGGTTGGACGTGTTAGAGTCGTTGTACGATTTATATTATCAAAAAAACGATTATGATGCGGCCATTCCTTTGGTGAAGCAGCTTACTGTGTTTGATGAAGATTACAAAGAAGATTTAGTCAACCTATATTCTCGAACCCGTCAATTTGATAAGGCCATTGAGGTACTAGATGACTTGGATGAAACCCTAGGTGAAAGCGAATATCGAGATGCCCTTCGCGCTCAAATTTATCGGGAAACCGGTGATACAGAAGGTCAAATTGAAAACTTAGAAACCCGAATTAGTAAAAATCCCAAAAAAGAACAGGAATACTTAGGTTTAATTTATTTGTACAGCGAAGAAGGTAATACCGAAAAAGCATTTGCCACAGCGAAAGAACTATTGAAAAACCAGCCTAATTCTAAACAAGTTCATTTAGCCTTGTATAAATTTTATTTAGAGGAAAATAACACTGAAGAAGCCTTTAAATCTATGAATATTATATTTTCTGCTAATGAAATAGAAAAGGAAAGTAAATACAAAGTGCTTAGTGATTTTATTGGTTTTGTGGAGAAAAACCCACAATACGAAACCCATTTGGAGAAAGTGGTAGAAAATTTCAGCGAAACAAATACTGGTAAAATTTATGAACAACTAGGCGGTTATTATAATTCAAAAGGTGAAAAGGAAACCGCTTTAAAGTTCTATAAAAAAGGAATTGAAGGTGATTCGGATAATTTCAGCTTATTAAAAAGCACTTTATTGCTTCAAATTGATTTACAAAAATATGTTGCGGCTCAACAGTTAAGTGCTGATGCCTTGGCAATATTTCCTGCACAACCGCTGTTGTATTTAATCAATGGCGTGGCTCAAAATAATCTTAAAAAACCAGACGGAGCTATTGAAAGTCTTAACAGCGGATTGGATTATTTATTTGACAACCCAACGATGGAGCAGGATTTTTACAAACAATTACAACAAGCTTATACATTAAAAGGGGAAGCCAAAAAGGCCGCTGAGTATGCTGAAAAAGCTTCACAAATAAAGTTGACAAACTAATACATGAACTACACAAAATATATTTTTATCGTCTTGGCTATCGTGCTTTCATCTTGTGGTGCGGCCAAGAAAGTAAAAGGCTCTAAAACTGCTAAAGAAAATCTTTCTGTAAAAAATATCATTGCTTCACACGAAGCAGCATCACCCAGTTTTAAGACGATGGCTGCCCGTATTCAAGTTACCTATGAAGACGACGATACCCAACAAAGCGTGACGGTTAGTTTACGTATGGAAAAAGATAAAACTATTTGGGTAAAAGCATCGTTATTGGGTATAACACTAGTAAAAGCAAATATTACTCCAGATCGCGTTCAGTATTATGAAACCATTGGTGGCACCTATTTTGATGGCAATTACGCTTTATTAAGCGATTGGTTAGGGACTGAAATAAATTTTGAAAAAGCGCAAGCTATCTTATTAGGACAATCTATTTTTAAACTTAATAAAAATGATTATACATCAACGGTGCTTCAGAATAAATACAAATTACAACCTAATATTCAGCCCCAAAACTTTATTCACTCGTTGTTTTTAAATCCTGAAAATTTCAAAATTTCTTCTGAAAGTCTTTCGCAACCTAATGATGATAGGCTATTAAGCGTTCGGTATACCGACTACCAAAAAGTAGGAACCGATTTTTATCCTTCAGAAATAAAAATAAACACAACTGAAAAAGACAGTAAAACAAATATTGACGTTATTTATAAAAAAATAGACCTGGATGTAAATATTGGTTTTCCATTTAGTATTCCTGAAGGGTATGACGAAATTCAACTATAATGCGTAATAACTTTATTACATATTTTCTTTTTGGGTGTTTCTTGTTAGTTGCTACAACACTTTCTGCTCAATCTGAAAAACAAAAAGAATTAGAAGAACAACGGCAGGCGATTCTTCAAGAAATTAAGCAAATAAACTCCCTTCTGTTTAAGACCCGAAAGGAAGAAAAATCGGTCCTGACACAAGTGGAAGATCTAGACCAACGCATTAGCGCTACTGAAAATTTAATTCGTATTACCAACAGGCAAGCGAACTTATTGACGCGTGAAATTAACGACAACCTTACCAAAATAGATAACCTAAGAACAGAACTGAAAGAGCTGAAAAAAGATTATGCTGCGATGATTAACAAATCGTACAAAAGTAAATCACAGCAGAGTCGGGTGATGTTTTTATTGTCTTCGGAAAGTTTTTTGCAAGCCTACAAACGCTTGCAGTATATGAAACAATATGCCAAGCATCGTAAAGAACAGGGTGAAAGTATTAAAGAAAAAACGGCAGAATTGCAACAATTGAACAAAGACCTCATTACTCAAAAAAGCAAAAAAGAGGAGTTGATTGCTCAAAACCGAAAAACCAAAAACGAACTCGCTAAAGAAAAGAAAGACCAACAAGCCCTTGTAGCTTCGCTGAAAAAAGATGAAGGAAAGTTTGCTACACAAATTAGGCAAAAACAACGCAAAGCCGATGAGATTGACCGACAGATTGACAAACTGATTCGTGAAGCCATTGCAAAGTCGAATAAAGCTTCTGGAAATAAAACGGAAAGCACCCGCGAATCTACTTTTGCCTTAAATGCTGAAGCAAAAGAACTAGCTGCTAACTTTACTAGTAACAAAGGGAAATTACCTTGGCCCATTACCAAAGGTGGTGTGGTTGTAAAACAATACGGAAAACACCGACACCCACAATTGCCTAATGTAACTACGTTTAATAGCGGTGTGGAAATCGCAACTGAAAAAGGGGCAGAAGCTCGTGCTATTTTTAAAGGAGTAGTGCTAGAAATTCAGCAACTAAAAGGGGCAAACAAGGCTATCTATGTACAACATGGTAACTATATAACCGTGTATAACAACCTGGCCACCGTAACGGTAATAAAGGGTGACAATGTGAATACTAAACAAAGTCTGGGAACTGTTTTTAGTAACCCGGCTACTGGTAAAACCACCATGAAATTTCTGATCTACCAAAACACCAAACGTATGAATCCAGCGGATTGGATTTATAGAATGTAGTTTTAATGCGGAAGTTTATTTTTTATGAGCCCGTATAAAAACGTTCCCAGTAAAGCACCAAAAATCACTACCAAGATAGAAAGGTAACCCGATCCCACCAGAACGTACATCGGTCCTGGACATGCACCGGCCAACGCCCAACCCAATCCAAAAACAATTCCGCCAATGGCATATCTGGCAAAACTTTTATTTTTAGGGGTTAACTGTATTTGTTGATTGCCAACTGCTTTCAAATTCTTCTTCTTTATAATTTGAATTCCGATCACGCCTAACACTAAAGCCGAACCGATAATACCATACATATGAAATGATCCAAACTGGAACATTTCATAAATACGAAACCACGAAGCTGCTTCAGATTTATACATTACAATTCCGAAGAAAATGCCAATACTTAAATAAACTAGTTGTTTCATATTCTTAAAATATTATAGGGAAAATGGCGTGAATCATTACTAAACCACCAATAAAAAAACCAATTACGGCTATTAACGAAGGAAGCTGCAAATTGCTCAATCCTGAAATAGCATGACCGGATGTGCATCCGCCAGCATAACGGGCGCCAAAACCAACTAACAATCCGCCAACCAATAAAACCCCTAAAACAAATGGATTTGACAGCTGTTCGGCAGAAAATAATTCCGGTGGCATATACGCTTCGTTAGCACTTGTAATTCCATAATCAGTGGAAAGCTGTTTGGCTACGTTAGGATTGATTTTAACTGTGTTATTAGACATAAATTGAGATGCTAGAAATCCGCCAATTACTGCGCCTAAAACAACCAATAAATTCCAAAGTTCTTTTTTCCAGTCAAATTTGAAGAAATCCGCTGCTTTTCCTGCTCCTCCTACGGCACACATGGTTCGTAAATTTGAGGACATGCCAAACTGCTTTCCAGCAAAAAGCAATAAAAACATAATTAAAGCAATTAGAGGGCCCGCTACGTACCAAGGCCAAGGATCGTATATCCAATTCATATCATTTATTTTTGAAATTGTGTTACTGCATCACTTAAATCGAAAACGGATGTATTTTGT
>CAJXPE010000076.1 GCA_913057965.1 uncultured Marixanthomonas sp.
ACGAGATGTAGAGAGGTCTCGTGGGCTCGGAGATGTGTATAAGAGACAGGAAATAAAACAATCGTTTACATCCAAAGAAGTAACATTGTTACACGGTGTTACCTCCAGCGGGAAAACTGAAATTTATGTTCGGTTAATTTCAGAAGTTATTGAAAGAGGGGAACAGGTTTTATATATGCTTCCTGAAATTGCATTGACAACCCAATTAATTACACGACTTCAAAACTATTTTGGTTCAAAGGTTTCGGTGTACCATTCAAAATACTCGGTTAATGAGCGTGTAGAAGTTTGGAATAACGTACTACGTTCCAAATCCAAAGCACAGATTGTAATTGGCGCACGATCTTCGTTGTTTTTGCCTTTTAATAACTTAGGGCTTATTTTAGTCGACGAAGAACACGAGCCTTCTTTTAAACAATACAATCCAGCGCCACGCTACCAAGCACGAGATGCAGCGGTGGTTTTGGCAAACTTGCACAGTGCAAAAACTTTGATGGGGTCCGCAACGCCTTCGCTTGAGAGTTATTATAATGCGGCAAATGATAAATACGGACTTGTAAACTTAACAACCCGATTTGGGGATGTACTCATGCCCAAAATTGAATTGGTCGATATAAAAGAAAAGACCAGAAAAAAACGAATGAAAGGTCACTTTAGTGATCGTCTTTTAGAAGAAATGAATGAAGTTTTGGAATTGGGCGAACAAGTGATATTGTTTCAGAATAGAAGAGGATATTCTCCTATTGTCGAGTGTACCACGTGCGGAACGTCCCCTCAATGCCCAAATTGTGATGTGAGTTTAACATTTCATCAATATAAAAATGAACTGCGCTGCCACTATTGTGGGTACCACATGGCGATGCAACTGTCGTGTATGGCTTGCGGAAGTGATACACTAGATACAAAAGGATTTGGTACTGAACAGATTGAAACAGAATTAAAAGCATTATTTCCAAAGCATTCCATTGCTAGAATGGATCAAGACACGACGCGTGGTAAAAATGCCTACGCAAAATTGATTGATCGATTAGAAAATGAAGAAATTGATATTTTAGTGGGAACACAAATGCTGGCAAAGGGTTTGGATTTTAGAAATATAAGTCTAGTTGGAGTTATGAATGCTGATAATCTTTTAAATTTTCCAGATTTTAGAGCACACGAACGTAGTTTTCAGTTACTACAACAAGTTTCGGGTAGGGCAGGACGTACTAGTAAAACAGGGAAGGTATTAATACAAAGCTATAATCCATATCATCAAATTTTACAACAAGTAAGTACGAACGATTATAAAAGCATGTATAAGGAACAGTTGGAAGACCGGTATCAATATAAATACCCGCCTTATTACAGAACCATAAAAATTACGTGTAAAGATCGTAACCTTCAAAAAATGCAGAAGGCTGCAAAATGGTTTGGTCAAGCATTAGAAAACAAACTCGGTGAACAAGTATTAGGTCCTGAGCCTCCACCAGTGAGTAGAATTCGAAATTTTTATATTAGTAATATTCTAATTAAAATTCCGAAGAAACAATCTTTGGAAAAAACAAAACAGTATATAAATAGGGTGCAACAAAGTTTTAACTCCATTAAGGAGTTTTCCAGTGTTCGATTAACAATAGATGTAGATAATTATTAAGATTTCATCGTAGCAGAAAGCGCTTCAACTAAATCAGACTTTCGGTTACGGCTTAATGGAAGTTGTTCGTTATCGAGTTCAATCACTTTACTATTATAGCGCTCTACTTTATCAAGATTTACGATATATGATTTATGAATACGTAGAAAACGATCTTCTGGCAGTAAAGCTTCAAAAGCTTTCATAGTGGAAAGTACGACAAGCGCATCGTGTTCAGTAACTAATTTTACATAATCACCAAGAGCTTCTATGTAGCGTAATTCATTTAGGAATACTTTACGCTTTTTTAGATTACTTTTTACAAAAATGAAGTCTTCATCATCAAAACCATCGTCATTTTTAAGTTTAAAATTGGTAATAGCCTTGTGCACCGCATTTAAAAATCGTTCTTTGGAAATAGGCTTTCGCAAATAATCGATGGCATCATAATCAAATGCCTTAAATGCATATTTGGTTTTACCAGTAACAAAAATAATTTGTGGTTTTTTGGTCAAATCGTCTAATAAATCAAAACCAGATAAAATAGGCATTTCAATATCTAAAAAGATAAGGTCTATATCGGTTGTTGCTAATCCCATTTTTGCTTCAATAGCATTGTTGTACTCAGCAACCAGATTTAATGAAGGGTGATTCTCTATAAGTTTTACAATAGAAAGGCGTTGTAGGGTAGAATCATCTACAATAACACATTTTAAAATTGGCTTATCCACAGCTTAAAAAGTTAGATAGTTTTATGTAACAATTATAGACAAAATATCGATGAACTGCAAGGTTTTTTAACTTTTATCGAAAATAAAAGGGGATAATCTTGCCCTGTAAGAAATTTCTTATTCATAAAAATTAGATAGTTCTTTAAAATTGATTTGAAAATTATAAATAAAGTAGTATTTTTGCACGCTCTTGGCAAGAAGCCATGAGTTAATATTAATTTTTATTCGATTTTTATGAATCATTACGAAACTGTTTTCATCTTAAATCCCGTTTTATCTGAAGAGCAGATAAAGGAAACAGTAAAGAAATACGAAGATATTCTTGTTTCTAAAGGTGCTAAGATGATATCCAAAGAAGATTGGGGGCTTAAAAAATTCGCCTACGCAATCCAACACAAAAAAAGTGGGTTCTACCACTTATTTGAATACACTGTGCCCGGCGAAGCAATTAACGCTATGGAAGTAGAGTTTAGAAGAGATGAGCGTATTATGCGTTACCTTACCGTTAAACTTGACAAGCATGCAATTGCTTGGGCAGAGAAAAGACGTAACCGAAACACTAAACAAAAAGCAAAAGCATAAGGTATGGCATCTATTCAAGAACAAGCAAAAGGAAAAAAAGACGGAGAGATTAGATATCTAACCCCGCTTAACATAGAAACCAGTAAAGCAAAAAAATATTGCCGTTTTCAACGTTCTGGTATTAAGTATATTGATTATAAAGACGCAGATTTTTTATTAAGTTTCGTAAACGAACAAGGTAAATTGTTGCCGCGTAGATTAACAGGAACATCATTAAAGTACCAACGTAAAGTTGCCGTAGCTGTAAAAAGAGCACGTCACTTAGCATTGATGCCGTATGTAACCGATTTATACAAATAAAAAAACCAGATAGGATTATGGAACTTATATTAAAACAAGATGTAGACAATCTGGGCTTTACAGATGATGTAGTAACTGTAAAAAACGGATACGGAAGAAACTATTTAATTCCACATGGATATGCAACATTAGCAACTCCATCTACCAAAAAAGCATTAGAAGAAAAGTTGAAGCAACAATCTTACAAAGAACGTAAGATTATCGAAGATGCTCAAAAAGAAGCTAAAAAGCTTGGTGATATTTTGGAATTAAAAATCACAGCAAAAACTGGAGATAAAGATAAATTATTCGGTTCTATTACAAATGCAAATCTTGCAGATGCATTGGAAAAAGAAGGTGTATCTATCGATAAAAAATACATTTCTATTGCCGGTGGTGCTATTAAGCGTACAGGACAGTACGAAGCTACCATTCGTTTTCACAGAGATGTAATCGAAACATTTACTTTTGACGTAGTAGCAGAAAACCAGTAATTTTTCTACTGAAATAATACAAGAGAGCCTTCTTCATTTTTTTGAAGAAGGTTTTTCTTTTTAAATTAAAATTCAAGCCGGGATTTCGGTACAATTACAATGTTTTCGCTCTTCGAAAACATTGTAATTACTCAACCACCTTTTTAAGTCAAAAATAGAGGTTATTGAGTGATTTCGTTGAAACGTAAGTTTCAATGAAATTTTATCGAAATGACCGATAATTAAAGTAAAATACAATGAAATACGCACGTCTTACAAAAGAGCAATTTGAAGAACTGCACACCGAGTTCATAAATTTTTTAGCTACTCAATCTATTACCGGGGAAGAGTGGACTGCAATTAAAAAGGATAAACCAGAAGTCGCTGAACAAGAGTTGGATGTTTTTAGTGATTTAGTATGGGAAGGAGTTTTGCAAAAAGCAGAATACCTAGAAAACATGGCACCGCAACAATTGTTTCTTTTTAAAATTGAAGCGGAACAAATGCAGCTTATTTCAGTAAAAGTAATGGATAAAACCAAAGACATTACCACGGCAGATGGGTACGCTTGGCTTCAAGAAAACTTTATGACCGATGAAGTAGAGTTCTACACGGCAAATAAAGAATTTTCAAACGATAGAAGTGCTGATATTTTTAAATTGATACAACAGGGTGCTATTATCACAAAAGGGGAGTTGTACCGCTTTTTTGAAAATATTTTGGATAAAATTTCGTGATATTTTAAATCAGTGATTTTATAGTAGCTGAGTAACTCGAATACTCAAGGCTATACTGAAAAAAGGAAAAACAATCCTTAATCGTCGTATCGAAGCCACAACTACATTATAAAAACTTACTCATATCGTAAGCTCTCGATTGGGTCTAATTTCGCTGCTTTTGTAGCCGGATACGAACCTGCAATTACAGCTACAATAAACGTAATGATTGTTGCCCAAATTATGGCGACCCATGGTAGGGAAAAGTCAAAATCAAAGGCTTTGGCAAATACAAAGCCGGTAAGAATTCCTAAAAGAATACCAAGGATACTCCCAAACTGACCAATAACGATGGTTTCCATAAAAAACTGAGCAGAAATAGTCGAACGTTTGGCTCCCAAAGCTTTTCGAACTCCAATCTCGCGGGTTCGTTCGGTTACGGAAACCAGCATAATATTCATTAAGGCTATAGAAGAACCAAGAATAGTAATGATACTGATAATCCAAGCGGCAGTTGACATATAAAGCCCTATTTCAGCAATTTGATTGAGTAAATCATCACTGCGCAGCAAGCCAAAATTATTTTCTTCCACAGGATTTAAGCCACGAATATTCCTGAATGTAATAATCGCTTCATCTTGTGCACCTTGCATAATTTCTTTATCATCCACCCGAACACTTATATTGTAGTTAATGTTCGGAGCGGTAAAAATACTTCTTGCCACTTGTATAGGGATTAAAACCCTTAAATCTTGATTGTTTCCGAAAGTAGAACCTTTTGATTCCAGTACGCCAATTACTTTAAATTTTACGCCTCGAATACTTACGGTTTTGTTTAAAGGATTTTCATTGCCAAATAAGTTTTTTAAGAAATCAGACCCCAATAAACACACTTTATTGTTATTCTGAACATCAAAAAAAGTAAAGTTTCGACCCCGTTCTACTTCGGTTCCAGTATTTAGTAAGTAGTGTTCATTTACACCATAAACCTGAACTTCAGGGTCTGTTTTTTTACTTTCATACTTTACTTCAGCCCCTGCAGTTCCTCTAAAAGATATTGCAGTTTGGGTTAAGGGATAGTTATATTTATCTACAAACTCCCTAACATCATTATAACTAATAATAGGGTTTATTTTTTTTCGCTCTCCACCTCGTCTACTTTGCACATTCAACTCATAGCGCTGTACGTTAAACGTGTTGGCACCCATCGATGCAAAGTTGTCGGCAATCGTGTTTTCAAGCACTTTTACGGCACTTAAAATACCGACCAATGCCCAAATACCAATCGCTATTATGACAACGGTGAGGATGGTTCGCAGCAATTGACTTTTAATAGAATCTAAGGCAATACGAACATTTTCGCGAAACAATGAAAACATAGTTACAAATTAAGGTTACCCATTAGACTAATAACAGTCGTTAAAGTTACAAGTTAGCTAATAATTTAAGATATTTGCATCTCAAAATTATTAATTGAACCTTACATTTTAAACCCTACAACGTGGCTCAAAAACCATCTATACCCAAAGGAACGCGCGATTTTTCACCTGCTGAAGTAGTAAAGCGCAACTATATTATGGATACCATAAAAGATTGCTTTACTACGTACGGTTTTCAACCTATTGAAACCCCTTCGTTTGAAAATAGCGATACTTTGATGGGAAAATACGGTGATGAAGGGGATCGTTTAATTTTTAAAATATTAAATAGTGGTGATTTTCTTCGGAAAGTAAACGATGCATTATATTCTGAAAAAGATAGTGGTAAATTAACCCCTAAAATTTCAGAAAAAGCCCTCCGATATGATCTTACGGTGCCATTTGCTCGCTATGTGGTACAACACCAAAACGAAATAGACTTTCCGTTTAAACGCTATCAAATTCAGCCGGTTTGGCGTGCCGATCGACCTCAAAAAGGACGTTTTAGAGAGTTTTTTCAATGCGATGCTGATGTAGTGGGAAGTACCTCCCTTTGGCAAGAAGTTGAGTTTGTGCAACTGTATGATGCCGTTTTTAGCAAATTGAATTTGGAAGGGGTTGCCATTAAAATGAACAACCGAAAGGTGTTGAGTGGAATTGCTGAAGTAATAGGGGAATCCGATAAACTTATTGATTTCACTGTAGCTCTAGACAAACTTGACAAAATAGGGGAGGACGGTGTTAAAAAGGAAATGGTGGAAAAAGGTATTTCTGAAGATGCTATTAAAAAAATTCAACCATTATTTTCAGTAGATAATAGTGTTTCAGCAAAAATGGATATGCTCTATGAGTTATTAAAAAATTCAGAAGTTGGAATTAAAGGCCTTAATGAAATTAACTTTATTTTAAATAACGTAGATATTCTAGGTTTACAAACCGCAACGCTAGAAATTGACGTAACCTTAGCTCGTGGCTTAAACTACTATACGGGAGCCATTTTTGAAGTTGCTGCCCCCGAACAAGTAAAAATGGGAAGCATTGGCGGCGGAGGCCGTTATGATGACCTGACCGGTATTTTCGGACTTAAAAATATGAGTGGTGTCGGTATTTCGTTTGGTTTGGATCGTATTTACTTGGTTCTAGAAGAATTAGGTTTATTCCCAGAAACCGTTTCAGCCAATACCAAAGTCTTATTTATCAACTTTGGGGAAGAGGAAGCGTTTTATGCTATGAAAGCTGTTTCCAAACTTAGAAAAGAAGGTATTACCGCAGAACTATACCCAGACGCTACAAAAATGGGGAAACAAATGGGCTATGCAGATAAACGCAACATACCTTACACTGTTTTGGCCGGCGGAAACGAAATGCAAGCTGAAACATATACGCTTAAGCATATGAAAAGTGGGGAACAAGATTCGGTTTCCTTTACGGAGTTACGGGCTAAATTAAAATAAATTAAACTTTCTTTTTTAATAATAGAACCGCTAGGTATCAGGCGTTTTCAGAAAAACATGTACATTTAGGGACGATTATAAGCTAAAAATAAAGCTAAAGCCCCTAATCTATTTATGAAACATATTAGTGTAAAAGGTACGAATAGCGGAACTATTCTACTTATTCATGGTAACTCCTCCTCTTCTGAAGTTTTTAAAAAAGCGGTAGCTTCTGAAGAAATACCTTATACCAAAATAGCAGTCGATTTACCAGGCCATGGAACAAATGTAGAAGGATATACTACTGAAAGTGATTTTTCAGTTAAATCATATCAAGAAAAACTACTTTCTTTTGCTGATGAAATTGATGATGATATTCTATTGGTTGGAAACTCTATGGGCGGTCATTTGGCTATTGAACTCGCTCCAAAAATTAAAAATCTAAAAGGCTTGGTCATTATGGGAACGCCTCCTGTAGAAAAACCAATAAATTTTGAAGAAGCTTTTTTACCACAACCGGCTTTACAAACTTTTTTAACCGAAAACCCTTCGGAACCTGATATGGCAACAGCTGCAGAAATTGCAGTTCACAAACAAGAAAACGTAGCAACCATCCTCAACGACTTTAAAAAAGCTAATCCAAAAGTGCGTAGTGTTTTAGCAGGCGATTTAACACAAAACAGACTTGACGATCAAAAAAGATTATTTGTTGACCTAGATGTACCAAAATTTATAATACGAGGAGCACAAGACCCCTCTATTAACCCTGCTTACTTGGAGACGATAGCCAAACAATGCAACGGAGCTTGTACGCTCATCGATTTTGAAGCGTGCGGGCATTACCCAAGCCTTGAACAACCAGAAAAGTTTATAAAAACGATTTCAGAAATAGCATCTCAAGTCTTTTAAAAATGGAAATCCTTACCGAAAAAGAACAATTGATACAAAGCCAACATTTTGCTTTTAGATTACGAAATCTATATCAAAACGATAGACAATTGTTCAATCAATTAAACGATTATATTCCGTATTCCATTCATATTAACAGGCAAGATAATCTTGATATTACCTACGCCAATGATAAATTATTGTTTAAGGCTCCAGAGATGGAAAAATTATTGGAAGTTGGAAGCAGCTATTTAGATGAAATCTCTTGCCCAATTTTACATAGAAATGCGGTTGCTAAAGCTACTAAATTTAGAGAAAATAATGATTTTGACTCAGTATGTTCTTATTTACAACAGCTTCAATTTAATAAGGAAATGAAGTATTTTTATTCTAATAAATTAATTCTTGATGACAATCTTTATTTTAATATATCAAGCACTGTTGATGAGCTTGGGTTGATAGGAAAAGTGTTTAACTCTATCTTTAAACCCATTCATACCAATAAAGTATCGTGGCAGCAATTTCAATCCTTGACCAAGCAAGAAAAAAAGATTTTACATTTATTAGCCAACGGTTTTTCTACTAAAGAAATAGGGGAGCGTTTATTTATTTCTAATCACACTGTCCAAACCCATCGACGAAATATTAATAATAAGCTTAATGCCAAAAGCATCAGTGATTTGGTGAAAATCTCTTTGATTTTAGAAATTATTTAGTAGGCTACTTTTCAGTTTTAATAAATCGCTAAAAATTATAAACTTTTTAAGCTAGGTGTGAGGTTATTTTATAGTAACTGATTTCTTCGAATTTAGAAACAACTATATCCGCTTTTGAATAATCTTGATTTTTAGAATTGGCACTATTATATCCTACACAGAAAATGCCAGCAGCTTTTGCAGCAGCAATCCCATTGGTAGAATCTTCAATGACCATACACGCTTCTTTTTTGTGACCGGCAGCTTCAGCAGCTTTTATGAAGATTTCTGGATGGGGCTTAGAAGCTTTTAAATCGGCGCCACTTAATTTAGCTTTAAAGTATTGATTTAAATCAAACCGTTCAAAAATACGATTGATATTTGGCATAGAAGCAGAGGAGGCTAACACCAACGTAAGTCCGTTATTATAATAATCTTTTATTAAATCCAATACACCGTCTAAAAGGTCCAAGTCACTGTCGGTGGCAAACAACTGTTTAAAGTGTTTCCGTTTAATTGACATTAAGGCTTCAGGAGCTTCTGAAAGTGAAAAATGAGTGCAAAGTTGCTTACAAATATTGATAGTAGACTGGCCTGTAAAGGCTTCGTACATTTCTTCGGAAACATCAATGTTAACGTCGTTAAACATACTAAAATAGGCTTTTTTATGAAGGGGTTCGGTGTCAACAATAACGCCATCCATATCAAATAAAACTGCTTGTAACATCTTCTTTAATTTTTCGCGAAGATATAGATTTAATAAGAAGCATTTTTCAAAAATTGTTAATTCTGAAAGATGCCTTTCTAAAGAAACTATTAAAAAACACAGGAAGTATTTTATATTTCATTAATTTTAAGGAAGGTATATTTAAATTTCGAAGTATTATGAATGCACCAAAACGCTTAGAAGACGCACTATCTAAACTGTATACAGCTTTTCATAACAACACATTAAACCCAGAATGTTGTTTACAATGCGCTGTTGGGAATATTTGTGATAATACCGATCGTTGGAAGCATTTTAGCGATGCGCACGGTTCATTGCATTTAAATTATGTAGGATTGGTACATCAGCGTTTGGGACGTTCTATTAATGGTTATACACCCCAACAATTATTAAAAATTGAAGCGGTTTTTTTACAAGGCTGTGGATTTTCTGTTCCATTGAAACGAGATGGTAAAAAGCCTAAAAGCCCTACTTCAAAAGAAACACTCTTCAAAGGGCTTTGTGCTGTAGTGGAGTTTATGTGTAAACTTGATACAGTGGAAAATGTGATGGATTACACGAAACTATTTGAAACAGGAAAGCGATCTAAAAAGATTTTAACAAGCGCTTAAATATTAAAAAAGTAGTGGTGAGAATAAGTTGTTTTAACACGGGGTTCTAAAAAGTAGAAATTAATTTAATTTTTGGTTTTTTTCAATGGTTATTGTTTCTATATTTGCACTCGCAAAATGCGGCGAGGTAGCTCAGGTGGTTAGAGCGTCGGATTCATAACCCGGAGGTCTGGGGTTCAAGTCCCCATCTCGCTACTTGATAATAAGACAGTTACATTAGTTTGTGACTGTCTTTTTTATGATAGGTACAACATAGGTAAAAAGTAATTTTTTTTAACGGTTTAACTTCTAAAACGACCCTAACTTACTACAAAACCAACTACTTACTTCGATTTTTACTTCTGTAATTATAACGACATTTCATAGTCTTTGTTTCGATAACCCTATTTTCTTAATTCTTGTTGGTCAAAAATTGTCCAAGAACTTTATTAATAAAGTGGTTTTACCAGAATAGAGCTTTTTCTGCAGTAGGTAGGAGGAGGCAGCTGAACGGATTGTTAAAAGACTTAAAAGAATTACGAAAAAATGCTGTAGATTGATTAACTTAAGAAGTCAATACTATTTTAAAAACTTACTTAAATTGTCACTTATGAAACATTACATTTATGTATGTAGATAATCGGAAAAATTAAACTGGAACGCAACTCTAGATAAATCATTCGTGGCAAACCACACTAGAAGTTGCATCCACCGCTTGATCGGCCTATTTTGCAGAAAACAAGAAGTTGAGATTAGCTTAAATTTTCTAGAACATACATTAGATATAGTTTCCAGTTTAAAATTATATTATAACTAACCAGAAAAGAATCAAACATTAAAACCTAAAAACTCATGGAAATAACAATTAAAGAGCAAGACAGTAAAGGCTTTGCTGTGGCAAGAGAAGATAACAAGAAAGCTGGGGTAATGACCTATTCTATTGCGGGCGAAAATCACATTATTATAGATCACACTGAGGTAGAGCCTGAATTTAAAGGCAAAAGTGTTGGGAAAAAATTACTCTACAAAATTGTAGAGATGGCAAGAGAAAAGAATATTAAGATTACACCCTTATGTCCATTTGCGAATGCAATGTTCAAAAAGTTTGAGGATATACAAGATGTTCTAAAAAAATAAAAGATCTGTAAAATATTAGTATGAAAGGTTGTTTTCAGCACTTTCATTATTATCTGAATGGACGAAAATAAAGTAAAGATTTTATTGCTGCATAGAAATTGAAGATAATTCACGCTTTAGATTTTTTCCAATTTTTATTTTATGCCTTTTTGAGGTGCTATTCTATTTACTAGATACTCTCTAATAGAACAATTTACATTCACAATGTTGTAATTAATTGGTGTAAATTTACTTACTACCATTTTTACGATGATACTTGTGGTAACATTACTATATTAGGGATTTCATTTTATTAAAATAGAATGGTTGGAGAAACATTACATCTATCTTAGGACTATCCATTGCAATACATAGTATTAGTACTGTCTCTTATACACATCTCCGAGCCCACGAGACCTCTCTACATCTCGT
>CAJXPE010000077.1 GCA_913057965.1 uncultured Marixanthomonas sp.
GAGATGTAGAGAGGTCTCGTGGGCTCGGAGATGTGTATAAGAGACAGGTTTTACAAGAAACGGCAAAAATAAGGCTTACAACGGAAACAAGTATCGTTTTTTTCATCTTTAAAAGGTTGATTAATACCCAAGCAAATTAGTAAATTTGTATGTAACTTAAAATAAAAAGATATGTTCGGAGATATGATGACTAAATTGAAGGAAGCTCAAGAAAAAGTAGAAGCGACCAAAAAAAGATTGGATACAGTTCTTGTAGATGAAAAAAGCAGTGACGGCTTATTAAAAATAACATTAACGGCCAATCGCGAAATCAAGAAAATTGAAATTGACGATTCACTTCTTGAAGATAAAGAGCAATTAGAAGATTATTTAATTGTGAATTTAAACAAAGCCATTAAAAAAGCGACCGATGTAAATGAAGCTGAAATTGGCGCTGTAGCCAAAGAAGGCATGCCAAATATTCCAGGAATGGATATGTTTAAATAAGTCAAGAAACTTTTTAAAAACGAAGAGCCAAGATTCAATAAAATCTTGGCTCTTCGTTTTTCTAGTCTTGATTTTTTATAAATGCGTGTTTAAAAACTCGAAATGACCTTTTGTTTCCCTTGACGGACTATAACCAGAGATTCGCCCTACTTCTTTTCCGTTAGGGTTGAGCATTACTATTTTCGGAAACGTCTGTTGTTTATTATATTTCGCAATAATAGACTTATTATAATCTAATTGTTCTTGAGAGAGAATCTCTACTCTCCTAGGATAATCAATGACTACCAGTACTAAATTTTCTGCCTTGTCTATAAATTCAGGACTTTCAAAAAAATCTTCTTTCAATTTTTTACAAGGCGCACACCAATCACTGCCCGTAAAATAAATCAAAACCGGTTTATCTTCTTGTTTTGAAATATCTTGTGCTTCTTCTAGGTTAGTATGCCAGTTTAATTTATTATTCTTCATTTGCGCAGTCGCAATTGTTGTAATAAAAAATAAGGCAAGTATTATAACACGTTTCATAGTCTTTCTTCTTTTCAGTTAAAGTAAACACAATTCATGCCAAATAAAAACAACAACCCCTTTTTTACCATAATAAGGGCTTGTTTTAACATTAATATTGGTCAATTTTATAATACTTTTTAGGTATCTCGCTCATATTCGTTAAATCCTAAAGGTAAATTCAGTGATCGCATTTTTTGGTCGGTTGGTGTTAAACTATCTTTAAAACTGTTGATGATAAGCTTAATAGCTTCATAAAATGATTTTTTTTTCGGATATTTAAGTATTCAAATTAATTTTAACCATAAATAAAAAAATATGTTCGAACTAAAGAAAAAAGGAGATCAGTATCATTTCAACTTAAAAGCGAGTAATGGTCAAGTAATTTTAACTAGTGAAATGTACAACTCTAAAGCCGCTGCTAAAAACGGAATTGAATCCATTCAGAAAAATTGTGGCGACGATGCTCGATATGAAAAAAAGACTGCTAAAAATGGTAAGTTTCACTTCAATTTAAAATCTACCAACGGACAAATCATCGGCAGCAGCCAAATGTACTCAGCTGAAAGTGGTATGAACAACGGTATTGAATCGGTTAAGAAAAACGCACCAGGAGCGGACGTTAAGGAAGTCGAATAACTAACACCTTTCTTTTAAAATTAAAAAAGCTCCTTTTCTGGAGCTTTTTTAATTAATTATACTTTGATAATATATCTAAAAACCGCTCGTGCATCGCATCGGTATAATCCAAATGCGTCACCACACGAAGTTTCCCTTGCCCCATATTACTTATGATAATGTCTTGTTTCTGTAGATCGTCCATAAATTTTTCTTCGGAAAATTCTTCTTTTAAGTAAAAGATAACAATGTTCGTTTCAGTAGGTTCTACTTTTGAAACATAAGCTTGCTTTGATAACACGTTAGCAATTTCAGAAGCTTTTTTATGGTCTTCTGCCAATCGCTCAATATGGTTTTCAAAAGCGTATAATCCGGCAGCTGCCATAAAACCTATTTGTCGCATGCCACCGCCCAACACTTTACGAACGCGCATGGCGTTTTGCATCAATTCTTTTTTTCCGAGTAACAGCGTTCCCAAGGGCGTCCCCATTCCTTTACTTAAGCAGATGGTTAACGTATCGAATAGCTTCCCGTAGTCTTTTGGGTTTTCTTTTTTGGCCACGATGGCGTTCATTAATCGAGCGCCGTCCAAATGAAGTCCTAAATCATGTTTATCACAAACTTTTCTGATTTTCTTTATTTCTTCAAAATTATAACATGCACCACCACCTTTGTTAGTCGTGTTTTCCAAACAGACCAATATGGTCAATGGGCTGTGGTAAAAATCTGGCGGGTTGATGTTTTCTTCCACCTGTGCAGCGGTAATCATGCCGCGATCACCATCCACCAATTTACACGAAACACCACTATTAAAAGAAGCACCGCCGCCTTCATAATTAAAAACATGCGCCCATTTATCACAAATTAATTGCTCTGCAGGTTGGGTATGCAATTTTATAGCCGCTTGATTAGCCATACTTCCAGTTGGAAAAAACAAGGCTTCGTCCATGCCAAAAAGATCGGCTACATAGGTTTCCAGTTTGTTTACCGTTGGGTCTTCTTTATATACATCGTCCCCAACTTCGGCTTCCATAATGGCTTGCAACATTCCTTTGGTGGGTTTGGTGACGGTGTCACTTCGTAAGTCAATTTTCATTAATCTTTTTATTTTATTTTCTTCTTAATTTAGGTTCCGTTTCTGTAAGTACGCTATCAATCATTTTATCGAGGGCAATCAAGTTTAGTTGCTGATTATACTCATAATTGAGATTGGCCTGTCTAGAATCGTTTGTTATATCAAACTCCTCAAACCTTTGTGTAAAGGTACCCATTGCTGTTGTAAATGAAAAAGCGTGTGAGCAAGGATATACTTTTGTCCGTTGTGTTGGATAGTTATGAGGGGTGGCAACTTTATATTCTTTAACCGAATTATTTTTAAGCGCTTCTTTATGTTTCAAAAAATAATCAAACAATTCATTATTTTCCAATTTCAGTTTTATAAAAGCACCACAATTATCAGCTTTTGTAATGTAGGTTGCATCATTTTCTTGCCAAAACAAATAGTATTCACTGAAATTTCCGTTTGTAAAGCATTTTTCTTGATCATTCAGCGTAATAATTCGAGTCTCCCCCAAACAAGTCCGATTGGTATAAAAATAGTTTTCAATGTTTTGATTCGCTAACGTTTCAGTTATGTCCGAAATAATAGAAAGCGGCTTTTTCTCTGTGTTCTTTTGTGCAAAACTAAGAGTGCTTATAAGTATGGTAAGCAGTAATAAATATGGTTTCATAACAAATTGATTTACTTGGTTCGTAATATCTAAAGTTATAAAAATAGGCTGAATTAATTTCCGCTTGCCGACTTAAATCCTATTTTTGTTTTTTTGAATGAAATTGTAAACAAAACAAACCGAAACACAATATGATTACGAACGATCAACTCCAAGACCTTAAGGATCGCCTAGATGCTTTAAGGCAGTATCTTTGACGTAGCTGGAAAACGAATAGAAATACAAAACGACGAAGAAAAAACCTTCGATCCTCACTTTTGGGACAACCCACAAGAAGCCGAAGTGTTTATGCGACAACTTCGGAATAAAAAAAAGTGGGTAGATGATTATGAAGAAGCCGTAAACTTTACTGAAGATACTGAAGTAATTTTTGAATTCTTTAAAGAAGGTGAAGGCGAAGCTGAAAACGTTGAAAAGCGTTTTAATAAAGCCCTCAAAGCTGTTGAAGCACTTGAGTTTAAAAATATGTTGAGTGAAGAAGGTGACGATTTAAGTTCCGTATTACAAATAACAGCAGGTGCCGGTGGTACTGAAAGTTGCGATTGGGCTAGTATGCTCATGCGTATGTATATGATGTGGGCCGAAAAGAATGGTTTTAAAATAAAAGAACTGAATTATCAAGAAGGTGATGTTGCTGGTATAAAAACCGTAACACTAGAAATTGAAGGAGACTATGCTTTTGGTTGGCTTAAAAGTGAAAATGGAGTGCACAGATTGGTGCGCATCTCCCCTTTTGACAGCAATGCCAAACGCCACACTAGTTTTGCCAGTGTATATGTCTACCCGTTAGCAGATGATTCTATAGAAATTGAGGTAAGCCCGGGTGATATTTCGTGGGATTTTGCACGAAGTAGCGGTGCTGGAGGACAAAATGTAAATAAAGTGGAAACCAAAGCTATTTTAACACACAAACCCTCTGGGATTGTGATTCATAATTCTGAAACGCGCTCCCAATTGGAAAACCGGCAAAAGGCCATGCAAATGTTGAAATCACAATTGTATGAGATTGAATTACGGAAACAACAAGCGCAGCGTGCCGAGATTGAAGATAGTAAAATGGCCATTGAATGGGGCTCACAAATACGAAACTATGTGCTTCATCCCTATAAACTTATTAAAGACGTTCGTACAGGCCACGAAACAGGAAATACCGATGCTGTGTTAGATGGAGATTTAGATGACTTTTTAAAAGCGTATTTAATGATGACTGGACAGAAGGAAAAAAGTGATGAGTTATAGTCGCATAACAAAAAACAGTAACCATTTTTAGAAATGAAACTTAAAAAAAGAAGAAAGCTCGTAAAATATGTAAACATTCTGGATAGGCCTATTTCTTTTAACCCTTTTCTCTTTAGCCGAAACTTTCTATTGTGGGCATTGTTAGGATTATTGGGTGGCGTTATTGCCGGAGTATATTGGATTGTTTTAGAGTTTTTAACGCATCAAATCGCTTTTTTTGAAGGTTGGCAAGTAATTCCAGCAATGGCAATATGTGGGTTGTTGGCAGGGATAATTATTCACTTTATTGGTGATCCTGGTGAAATACAGTTAATTGTCAATAATATTCGCTTTAATAAAGGGAAACTAGATCCAAAGAATAATCCATCGATGATACTTTCTTCACTGCTTTGTGTGGCCTCTGGTGGTAGTTTAGGTCCTGAGGCACCTTTAGTACAGGTAACAGGGTCTACAGGAACTTGGTTAGGAAAGATATTTCGGTTAAAAGGAGAGGATCGACGCTCCCTTAGTATTGCAGGAATGGCTTCTGGTTTTACGGCCTTATTTGGTGCTCCTTTAGGCGGTAGTTTATTCTCTTTGGAAATATTACACCACAAACACGCTGTTGAGTATTACAAAGCCATTATTCCTGCTTTTGTAGCAAGTTGTTTTAGTTATGTAGTTTTTGCATTAATTATTCATTTGGGCATCGGTCCTACTTGGGAACTACCAGCCTATGAAATGGAATCGACTCATGATTTTCTATTTGCTGTTCTTTTTGCTTGTTCAGCTGCAGTAATTGCGTGGTCATTTATTTTCTGCACGAAGTTTTTAAAAAACATCTTCGAAAAATTATATGTTCCTATTTATATAAAAACACTAATTGGAGGGATCATTTTGGGGGTAATCGCATTTTACCTTCCCATAACCCGCTATTTTGGACATCATGAAATTAACGAGTTACTCTTTAGTGAGTTTTCAATACCATTGCTTTTAGCTATACTTGTCTTTAAAATAATAGCCATTTCAGTAACGGTTACTTCGGGGTGGCGTGGTGGTTTTATTATTCCGCTCTTTTTTGTGGGGGCAACCTTAGGGCTTATTATTCATAAAATTTTTCCTTCCGTTGATTTATCATTAGCGGTTATTTGTTGTATGGCATCGGTTAACGCTTGTGTTACCCGAACGCCCATGAGTACAACAATACTTTTAGCGACATTAACAGGATTCACGTATTTTATTCCTATTCTTTTTGCCAGTTTAACAGGTTACTTTTTAGCCCCTAAAATACCGTTTATTGGAGCACAGATGGATAAAAAGTTAAAGAAGGAGTAGTTCTTTGAAATTAATATAAAAAAACAAAGAGAACAAAATGATATTTCACATTTTAGTTCTCTTTGCTATCATAATTCTTTAGTGAGTATTACCTCTCTAAGTTCAATGGGTATTTTCTCAGTTGTTTTAACTTTAGCACCCCAATATGATAGTATAAATCTAATAAATTAAAAACAACATAACATACTTGTTATGAGTTTTTTAACAATAATTATTCTACTGTAAATGTTTTTTGAATGGAAACGGGTTCTCCTTTTTCAGAAAAACCTTCTAAGCTAACTTCAAAAGTTCCTTTAACATTAGATGTATAAAACGTTTTAATTATTTTATTTTCTGTAAAAGTAACATCTGGCTCCCACAGTAATTGCACTCTATAATCAGGGATTCGTTTTGAAGGTTCTTTTAAAATATTGACAGATTCATACTCTTTCGCAGATAAAGGTGCTGTTAATTTAAACTCTTTCATATAACCATCGTGTACTATTGGTCTAAAGTCACCTTTTTTGGTTTCTATTACAATAACATCGCTATAAATTTTGGGACCAAACCTATAAGCTTCATTAAGAATACTAATGCTTTTAATTTTATTGGCATCGTAGTTTACTACCTCACTATTGTTCTGTATTAAAAACCCATCCATTAAAACTAATACATCGAGTGATTTATAAAGGCCGCTAACATCGGTCGCAGCTCTATCAAATACTTCGAATGTATATTCATTTCCTTTCTTTTTAATCGAGGCATTTTTTATTACTTCAACAAATGTTTCTTCAACAGTATTAAAACGAGTATAACTATCTAAGACATAGTTTGTTCCTATGGTATCATACCATCTACTGTTGTTTCTTTCATCAATAATTTTATTTTCTTTTGAACTGAAATACGCATTTTCAATTTGCGATTGAATACTGCGGTTTTGTAGCCAATCCTTTATTTTAGGATCCATAGTAATAACCACCCCCTCTTCTTGAAGTTGTGGCCTGAGTTCATTTTTATCTAACACTATTTTGTAGTCAACCTTATTAGGCTCGTTAATTTGAATGATACAGTCTTCGGTGTAATAAGGCTGCGTTATGGAAAAGTAAAATCGACCATTTTTGTTGGTGACTGCATTTTTAAAAATATAATTCACGCCAGGTATTGTAAGGGATACGTTTTTGTTGCTGACGGATTTATTTCCAGAGGTAGAAATAACTTTTCCTGTAATTAATTCTCCGCGTAGTTCCGGTATTCGGAAAACAGTATTCTTCTGTTTTAATTTAGTTACAGTGTTACGGTCGTCAACAATCTGTACCGGATCAAGTTTCCGAACAGACAATACGTAGTCTCCATCAGCTAAAACATTAGAATTAACAGTTATAGTGGCCTTTTTACGGGTTTTATAGGACTGTTTATTGGTTTGTAGAGAAAGCTCCTTGTCGCTGCTTTTGTTGGCATTGGGTAAAAAATCATTTCTAAATTTTATCTGTACGCTATCTTTACCTGCCTTCTGACCATCATTTTCAATTGACTTTATATATGGGTTTATTATATAAATCTGTTTTTCAGAAAGGCCATTTTTTTCATTGTTCAAGGAAGAGTTGGTATATGCTATAAGTCTATAAACACCGGAATTTAAGGTAGCTGGAATAAAAAAGGTTCCGGTTGCGGTGCTTTGTTTCAATTTTAGTTTATGATTAAAAACAATAGAGTCTTCTTTTGTTCGTAATGAAACATACACTAACTTACTTAAATCACTTTTGTCATTATTAAATGTAAAATGATTATATGCCTTATAGAGTAGTGATTCACCTGCTAATAATAGGGTAGTGTTTACAGTTAGTGCTGTTTTCTCTTCAGGAAAGCCCTCTTTTTTTAATGAAGTATCACTAGGGGCTACCTGTCCCCTACTTATAAAAGAGAAACATACTATTATAACAAATAAAAAAGTTTTATACATAATTAATCTTCCCAATAATCTGGTTTAACATTCGAAGAGAATAACGTGCAATAACTACATTCTCCCTGCACAATATAATAAAGGGGAAACCCTCCTTCAACAACTTGATAATCATTAAACATAAGCTTTTCTCTTAAAAATTTCCGTTCATTTCTATCTTCGTCCAATACTGTATTATCACGATAGTCCAGTCTATATACTTGGCATAAATCATAAAAATAAGGAGGTTTTTCAAGGCCGACATCTTCATAATTAAAGAAGGTTCTTTTTGTAGTAACGGGAGAAGCTTCAAAAAAACCTAATACTTTTTCTTCTTCTGGATTTTGGACCGACGTTATATTTCCTGTTACGTAGCCTGGTTGTCCTTGTGACAATAGGCTCTCTACACTTCCCAATTCTTTAATAGTTTCATAAAAAGTGTAGGCTTCGAGGCTTTGTACGTATTGTTTTACTAATATGCTGTATTGATCCCTAATTAGACTGTTTTCTTCGTCTAAAAAACGAACCGGGAAGTGAAACACTTCGTTTTCAGTAAGATCGCTCGTGGCTGTTTGAATAATCCCTGTTGAATATTGAGAAGAATAACAGACGTCTTCCGGTTCTTTTTCGGTCAATATTATATCATACTCCCCAGTTTGTTCATTATAATTTACTATTTCTGCATCTAAAGTAATGGAATAAAGGGTCACAATTTTATAGGTTTCTTCATATTCATACCGAAAATACTTAGCTTTTCCTGTTAAGTCTTTGCTATCCACATACACTTGCGCTCCTCTTTTCCCTTCTTCTTCATAGAATTCTGCATACACTTTATCTATTTCTACTTTTTGTGGCAATGTTACAGGTGCTGACGTGTATTTCTTACCGTCATTGGTTGTTATGTTTAGGGTGTATTCCACATCTTTATCAACTTTAAATTCGTCATTGGAAAGATAGCTTCCAGTTTCAGTATCGAGCGAGAAACCGTACTGTCTTCCATCATTAGTTATAACAGCTACTGTTGCATTTTCTTCTATTAGTATGTCTGTATTTTCAAGTGTAGAAGTTCTCGACAATTTAACTTCTTGTGTTTTTAATTCGTCTGTAAGGCTGCTTTCTACTACTAAAACACTTTCAAAGTCTCTAGTTTCAATTTCATAAGGTTCTGTACACCCTTTAAATAAAAGTGTAAATGAAATAAGTATTATTAATATTGTTATCTTCTTTATCGACATGTTAAAACTTGAAATTATAGGTTATTGTTGGAACCGGCACTGAAAAAATAGAGGTTTTAAACGCTTTTATTTTTCCATCTTCATTTACAAAAAATACCGAATACGGATTGTTTCTGCCCAATACATTGTAAACCGAGATATTAACAAAGCTATGTGCTAACTTATTCTTTTTGTGGTTTCCTTCAATATTTACACCTAGATCTAAACGAAAATAATCAGGTATTCTAAACTCATTACGATCACTGTATAATACTTGTTCTTCGCCTGCAAAATTAAACCGTCCTATAGGGTATGTTACTGGTCTACCTGTTTTGTATGTGAAGTTAGTGGAAATACTATATCTTTTTGTAATCTTATAATTTGCTACTAAGGAAAAATCATGAGGCTGATCATAATTAGCGGAGAAATAATCACCATTGTTAACCCTTTCTTCGTTAAGCTCACTATCCAGTTTTATAAATGATCTTGAATAACTGTACCCAACATATCCATTTAATCTTCCTTTTGTTTTTTTCATTAAAAACTCAACTCCATATGCTTTTCCTTCGCCTTGGAGTAATTCGGTTTCTAAATCTTCATTTAAAATTAACTGTGCTCCAATTTTATAATCCAATAGATCGTCCATTGTTTTATAATACCCTTCTAAACTAAGCTCTAAGTCTTCATCTAAAATATTCTTAAACAATCCTAAAGAGTATTGATTCGCTCTTTGTGGTTCAATATTTAAGTCTGACAATTTCCAAATATCGGTTGGAGACATCGTGGTATTGGTAGATAATAAATGTAAATATTGAATGGTTCTATTATACCCTCCTTTTATAGAGTAATCGTTTCCTAACAAATATCTTCCCGAAATACGGTATTCCAGTCCACCATAAGTTTTAATTACTTCATTATTCCCATAATTTTTCACTTCGGTAACCGTGTTTTCATTTTTAGGAACGCCTTCAACATATACATTTTGAGAAGCTTCTCCCAAAGCAGCATAAAAAGAGTACCGGAGCCCAGCATTGATAGAAAGTTTATTGTTTACCTCAATAAGATCTGAAATGTATAAAGCAGACTCCAAACCTTTTTCTCGCTGTATGGTTTTAGGCTCTACGTCTGATATTGAACCTAAAGGTTCTATTGTCCCAGGATCTATATTATACAATTTACTACTTGCTCCGTAACTGAATTTATGGGTTTCATTTAAATTATAATTAAGGTTAAGCTTAAGCTGACTTTCATTTAATACATATCCAAAATTAAAATCATCATTTTCGCTCGCATCATATTCAATATCATATTTGTACTGACTATTAACAAATAAGAGTTCCCCCCTATTTTTATCGTTAAACGTATGGTTCCATTTTAATGATAAGGCTCTGTTGCTATAATCGAAAACGGAGTCGGATGTAATACTGAACCTATCTTTACTATAATACACTGTCCCTTGAACAGAGTTGTCTTTATCAATATCGTGTTTGTATTTTACTATAGCATCATAAAAAGAGGCTTCGCTATTGTTTAATGATTCTTCATCTAAATTTTTTAAAATATAATCTGAATAAGTTGCCCTAACACCTGCAATGACCGAAGATTTCCCTTTAACTACAGGAAGTTCTACAGCTAAATTAGCGGTAATAGGCCCTACAGAACCTTCACCTGCAATTTCTTCTGTGTTTCCGCGTTTGGTTTCTATATCAAATACTGAGGACAAACGACCTCCATACTCTGCAGGAATACTTGCTTTAAAAATTTCTAAACTTCCGGTTGTAAATGGATTAACAGCAGAGAAGAACCCTAAAAAGTGTGACGGGTTATAGATTACTGCATCATCTAAAAGTATTAAATTTTGATCTGCTCTTCCTCCCCTAATATTAAAACCGCTTGCGCCTTCTCCTGCTGTTTTTATTCCTGGTAAGGTAGTAGCAACTTTTAATAAATCGCGTTCTCCTAATACAAGAGGAATGGTTTTAATTTCTTCAACATCAATTGTAGTAACCCCAACGACAACATCTTTTACGTTAGCATCCCTTTTCGATTCAATGACTACTTCATCAAGTGCTTCAGCATTTTCATCAATGGTTAGATTTAACCTTCCATTTCCATACACAATTACATTTTTATAGGTTTTATTAAAACCTAGTAAATTAGTTTCTAATTTGTTAAGCCCATAAGGCAATTTTATGCTATAAAACCCATTTTTGTTTGTTATTGCATATCTAGATCCATTTGTGGTAGATATAGAAACACTTGAAAGAGGTTTATTTGTTTTAGAGTTTTTAATAACTCCAGAAATCTCAAAAACTTTGTTTTGAGAATTAGGTTGTTGTTTTCCTATGGTTATAATGCTTCCACTTTGCTGTGTTGTTTCTTCCTCATATTCTTCTTTGAAAATTGGTGCTTTATTTGTTTGCGTTTCAACTTCTTCATTTTCTTCATTACTCTTCTCCTGTTCTCCAAAATAGTTGGAAGGCAACTCTTGGTAAACAATACTGTTGTTTAGCAGAATTATTTTCTTTTCTTTAAAACTGTCTCTTATACACATCTCCGAGCCCACGAGACCTCTCTACATCTCGT